>JBPXJX010000329.1:0-6650 GCA_051715525.1 Bacteroidales bacterium | reverse complement strand
ACAGGAACGTCTGTAGTGAAATTATCTGCAATAGTTGGATTTTCAGATATGCTCCAGCAAACACCGCTCGAAATAATATCTGCTCCACCATTGCTAGTTATTGTACCACCAGTAGTTGCAGATGTATCCGTTATTTCAGTTAAAGTAGATGTAGTAATTGAAGGTAAAATAACTTTATCATCCTCTTTCTTGCAGCTGAAACCCATTAATATTATAACTGCAGTTAAAACTGAAAAAAATAATTTGGTTTTCATTTTTTTATTATTGTTTTGGTTTGTTTTAGATTTTTAAACTTTGTAAAAGTAGTTTGCTCATTTTTTTAACACATTTTATAACAGGTGATGTATATCATTTGTTCTGTTGATTTAGATAGTTTAACAAACATGCGTGCTTTTATTTAACACTTAGCCTTGTCTTAATTTGTGTTAAAATCCTTTTTTAATGTGTTAAATCTTAAGGTGTGATTCTTTCAATAATAAAATTATCTTTGCGGCCTGTTAAAAAAAAGTATTATGATTTCAGTTGATAGTCTTGCACTTGAGTTTGGAGGGACAACCCTTTTTAAGGATATATCATTTTCTATTAATGATAAAGATCGGATTGCGTTAATGGGTAAGAACGGAGCAGGTAAATCCACCTTATTGAAAATAATAGCTGGTGAAAGAAATCCAACCCGAGGAAGAGTATCTGTTCCAAAAGATGCTGTTATTGCTTATCTACCTCAACACTTGATTACAGAAAATAAACGCTCGGTGTTTGATGAGGCTTCACAAGCGTTTGCAAGCATCTTTGAGATGAAACGAACTATCGATGATTTGAATAGCCAACTTGCAGCACGAACCGATTATGAGTCTGAAAGTTACTACAAACTTATTGAGCAGGTTTCGGCTATAAGCGAGAAATATTATACCATTGAGGAGATTAATTTTGATGCCGAAGTTGAGAAAATCCTGTTAGGTTTAGGATTTGTTCGTGAGGATTTTACCAGACCAACAAGCGAATTCAGTGGTGGGTGGCGAATGCGTATTGAGTTGGCTAAAATACTTCTTCAAAAGCCAGATCTAATTTTGCTCGATGAGCCAACAAACCACATGGATATTGAATCGGTGCAGTGGCTTGAGGAGTTCTTAATTAATAGTGCTAAAGCAGTTATCATCATTTCGCACGATAGAGCTTTTGTTGATAATATCACCACTCGTACCATTGAGCTGACCATGGGTAGAATATACGATTACAAAGTAAACTATTCTAGCTATTTACAACTCCGTAAGGAGCGTAGAGAGCAACAGCAGAAGCATTACGATGAGCAGCAAAAGATGATTGCTGAGAATATGGATTTTATTGAGCGATTTAGGGGTACTTACTCTAAAACCAATCAAGTACAATCAAGAGTAAAAATGCTTGAAAAACTTGAAATTCTTGAAGTTGACGAGGAGGATTCATCAGCATTACGCTTAAAGTTTCCACCATCACCCCGTTCGGGCAGCTGGCCTGTCATTGCTGAAAATGTTACAAAAAGTTATGGAGATCATTTGGTTTACTCCAATGCATCTTTTTCAATTGAAAGAGGTGAGAGGGTTGCATTCGTGGGAAAGAATGGTGAAGGAAAATCAACCATGGTTAAATCCATAATGAGTGAGATTGATTTTGAAGGCCGTTTAGCTCTTGGTCATAATGTTCAAATAGGCTACTTTGCTCAAAACCAAGCTTCGTTGCTTGATGAGGAATTAACAGTGTTTCAAACCATCGATGATGTTGCGAAGGGCGATATTCGAACAAAAATAAAGGATATTCTTGGGGCCTTTATGTTTAGTGGTGATAATATACAAAAGAAAGTTAAGGTTCTTTCGGGAGGGGAGCGTACCCGTTTGGCAATGATTAAACTTTTACTCGAACCAGTTAACCTACTTATCCTCGATGAACCAACAAATCACCTCGACATGCGAACAAAAGATATTTTAAAAAGCGCGTTGCAGGATTACGATGGAACCTTGATACTTGTATCTCACGACCGCGATTTTCTTGATGGCTTGGTTGGCAAAGTGTATGAGTTTGGTAATAAAAAAGTAAAGGAACACCTTTGTGGTATTAAGGAGTTCCTTGAAAACAAGAAATTGGATAACCTTAAGGAGCTTGAGCGAAAAAACCAGAAATAGAGAATTTCTTCATTCAACAACTTTCCTATTTATTGACTTAACATAGCTTTCTTTATCGTATAAAAGTTTTAGCAAACAAAGGAATCCAAATCCCATAACTAAACAATCGCTTCCTAATCGGTTAATATCACTTATATATTCAGGATTAATACCACTATATATATACTTAATTAAGTAAAAGAATAAACTCATTGCTAATGAGTAAATAAAGGCTATAAAGAAAAAAAATGCCAATTGCCTTATGTGTTTTGGGTTTGAAATTTTTTTCTTCTCCTTTTCACTCATTCTTTCTACATCCGATAAACCCTCAAAACCCATAAATACACCCAATAAAAGTAGGATATTCCCAGTAATAGAAATTAGATCTTTATTGGGTGGTATTAAGTAAGCATAAACCGTTAGAGCTATCATCCATATTAAAAATAGCCATTTTAAGTGGCTTAAATTGTGGAGTGTTTTGTTTGAAATCATCGTATAGGGTAATTAAGGTTCAAATTTGTTTAGTTTAATAAGTATTCACAACTTTTACTATCTAATAATCCTGTTTTTAGCTCAGCATTGCATTGTTCAATCAGCAGTTTTGAGAGCTCATCTCTTGCTGATTCTATTAGTGCTTGAGGTACCGTTCCAATACCATCAATATTGATTACTAGCTGTTTTGAGTGTTCGGTTATTTTAGTGAAATCACCATTGCGCCAGTTCCATCGCCGGCACATCACGTTTAATGTTTTATTATCGAAGTAAATTACTTCACCAATAGCTGGGTTTTCTTGAGTAGTACTCCCGAGGGGAATGAATATTTCGTTCCCTTTCGAATATCCAAAGCATAAATCCCCCTCAATTTTGCTAGTATCATCGCCACCGCATGGAATTAAATACTTTATCGAGATATAGTTGAAAAGGGCTACCACCGAATTGATGAATGGAAGCCCGCTACCCGACTGAATTCGTTTCAGTAACGATTTAATCGATGGTGGATATTTATTGGGGTTTGACCCAAACTTGGAATGATTATCGCTCCATGCTTTAACATATTCGTGTTCAATGCAATTCGAACCTATTCTGTTAGCTATTTCAAAATTAAGCAAATCATTTATTTTGTCATTACTTGATTTATTGTCTATGTTGCTAACGACAATTACTCCTCTCTTAAAATCTGGGAAATTTGAAAATAGTGGTTCTTCTATTATTATCTTTTTCATAATATAAGTTCATCCTGCTTGCTAAAATTACTAAAAGTGATTGAAAATCAAATATCAATCAATATCTTTTTTAAAACTATAAACGCAAAACTATCAACTCAAAACTATTTATTTATCTTTGCTTCAATGAGCGCTATTAAACGATTAGCAGGGCAAACAGCCATTTATGGAGTTCCGAGTATACTTGGGCGAATCCTTAATTACCTTCTAGTTCCGCTATATACAAGGGTATTCTTACCAGAGCTATATGGTACGGTTAGCGTTTTCTATTCCTATGTTGCCTTGCTGATGATTGTGCTAACTTATGGGATGGAAACAGCATTCTTCCGTTTTTATGAGAAGGATAATGAGGTTGAAAAAGAGAAAGTATACAGTTCCGGGATGATATCTCTGATTCTAACATCTTCTATTTTTCTTGTCGTTGTTTCGTGGTTTGCACAACCAATAGCTGAATTAATTGATTACCCTAATTATAAAGTATACGTTATTTGGTTTGGATGGATTCTGGCTCTCGATGCAGTTTCATCAATCCCTTTTGCTCGGCTTCGTGCGCAAAATAAAGCCCTTCGTTTTGCATCGATAAAGATGATTAACATTGCAGTAAATATCGCTTTGAACCTCTTTTTTATACTGTTTTGTCCTTTTATCATTAATCGTTATGGTGATGGTTTCATAGCTAGCATCATTAAGTTATTCTACCATACCGATTGGGGAATTGAGTATATTTTTATTTCTAATCTTATTGCAAGTGGGGTTACCCTTATACTCCTATTTCCTGAGATTGCTATTACAAAATGGAAATTGCATTACGACATTTGGAAGAAGATGATTTTTTACGCTTTCCCACTACTATTTGCTGGCATGGCTGGTATAGTTAACGAAACGTTTGATAGACTATTGCTTCGATATTTACTTCCTGGCGATATTGCTGAATCACAGGTTGGGATATACTCAGCCTGTTATAAAATTTCTATTTTGATGACTATTTTTATACAAGCCTATAAATATGCTGCTGAACCATTCTTCTTTGCTCAAGCCAAGGAAAAGGATGCTAAGTTGGTATATGCTAACATAATGAATTACTTTATCATTGTTGTTTCTTTAATATTCTTAGCTACGTTGGTTTATTTGGATGATTTTGTTCTTTCATTTATTGGAGTTAACTATCGAGAGGGTAGGAGTGTTATACCCGTATTAATGCTTGCTAATCTTTTTTTGGGCGTATATTATAATCTATCAATTTGGTACAAGTTGGTCAATAAAACTCAATGGGGAGCTTGGATTTCGATAATCGGAGCGGTAATTACACTTGCTTTGAATTTTTGGTGGATTCCACTCTCTACTGATTACATTTTATCTGGTTATATGGGTTCTGCTTGGGCAACCTTTATTTGCTATGCGGCCATGATGGTTGTTTCATATTTAATTGGGCAGAAGTATTTCCCAATTGATTATAACCTTAAAAAATTTTTTGGATATCTATGCTTAGCAATTATACTATATCTTTTAAGCACTATAATTATATTTGATATTGTATTTATATCAATTCTTTATCACTCACTCTTTTTGGCAATCTTTGTTACGGTCGTACTATTTATTGAAAAGCCAAAATTGTCAAGTTTTATTCGGTTATATTGACTTTTTGAAGTTTTTTGTGAATTTCAACCGATTCTATTAAAGCAGCAGAACCGTACCATGGGTGCAGTTCCATAACTAATGAACCAGTTCGAATTGCTGGGTCGGTTTCGGTAAGCAATCGGGCCTCTTCTACTGAACTAACATTGAAAATATAGATTCCTCTAACCTCTTGATTATCCAGAAATGGACCCGCAACTATAAGTTTACCCTCATTGGCAAGTCGTCCTATGTTTTTCATATGAGCTGCTTGAAGGTTAGCTCTTTCTGTTGAGTCAGTTGGCCTGTTTGGTCCGCGCTTTAAAAAGGCCATAACATATGCTTTCATTCCGTATTTATCAGCACCCAGTTTTTTAGCTAGTAATGAGTCGTAAGAAGAAGTATTTTTAGCCTCTTCACTTTGATTAGGTGAGCAGCTAACAGATATTATTATTATGCCAATTGCAAGTAGGTTATTCTTCATAGTGTTTATGTTTGTGTGACTACAAATTTAATAACACCTAAACCTTAATTATGTTTAATAGACTTCATTAAGTCAAAAGTTGATCATAAAAACAGGTTTAAAATTCTTTTGAGTCAATTTAGAGTTGAATTAGAACTTACTTAAAGTAAGAAATAAACTATAAAAAAACACTACATAGAAATTATAAACAAATTTTAACATTTTATATAACTTAACGTATATGTATTATATCATTGTAAATAAGTTATATATAATTGTATAAAACACTACATACTATTCTTGCTTACATAAATACTGCTTAACTCTGATGTTGCATTAGTGGATATAATTTGTTCTACATTTGAAGTGTTATAATTTAAACCCTACAATCATGAATTTATTTAAAAACTCGAATGAAGTTATTGATCTCATCGAAAAATTTTTTGATAATGTTGATCAAGCGTTACTTGTTTTTAAAGAAGGCGTAGCAAACTACCTTTATAAAAAGACAGATAGTTTTAATGAGAATTTGATTTCTGTTGCAAGACTTGAATCAAACGCCGATGTTATTAGAAGGGATATAGAAAATAAGTTATATGCTCATTCTCTTTTACCTCAAGTACGAGGAGATATTATGAGGTTGTTAGAGGAATTAGATGTTATAGTTGATCTTGTAAAAAAAAACCTTTATCAGTTTGAAATTGAATCACCTAATATCCCTATTGAGTTAAACCAAGAGTTTCTTAAATTGACTGAGATCTCACTTTTATCTGCTGAATCAGTTATTCCAGCAGCTCGTGCATATTTTAGGACACCTGATACAGTTAAAGATCAGTTGCATAGGGTTTATTTTTATGAGAAAGAGACTGATAACCTTGCAATTACAATAAAAAGAAAAGTTTTTAAGGACTTAAATACATTGAAATTAAGTGAGAAGTTTCATCTTCGATACTTTACTCTACATATCGAAGATATCTCTGATACGGCCGAGAAGATTGCTGATATTCTTTCTGTAATGGCTATTAAGCGTACAATATAATATTTACTAGAATGTTACTGCTATTTTTATCAAGTGGTTTATACCTAGGTTGGGTTTTAGGAGCAAAAGATGCTTCTAACCTTTTTGGGTATGCAGTAAGTTCTAAAATAGTAAATTTCTTTAAGATCTCAATTTTTGCTGGCTTTTTCATCATTTTAGGAGCTGTTTGGCAAGGT
>JBPXJX010000328.1:0-1608 GCA_051715525.1 Bacteroidales bacterium | reverse complement strand
TTGGTTTGATTGAAGTTGAAAAACATATAAATTTCCCCCAGAAATACTCTTAAATGAAATTTCTTTGGGTCATTAGTTTTTTTACATTTTACATAAATTCCCTCTGCTATACGCAAATCCAGCACGAGGGAATGCCCTTCTATGATTTCTACCCCATGGAGTCATACGGTTCGCCCCATGCTACATGGTGTATAAGCGAAGATCAAAGAGAATTCATTTATGTTGCCTCAAATATGGGACTCCTTGAGTACGATGGGAGCGAGTGGCGTACATATTATGTTGATAATAATAGCGGGATAAGAACTGTATATGCTGACACTTCAGGTAGGGTTTATGTTGGTGCTGTTCAAACTTTTGGGTTTTTTACTGCTAATAGTGGAGGTTATTTGGAGTATAATTCTCTATGCCCTTTAATAAAAGACTCTGAACTAGATTTTAGTGATATCTGGCAGGTAAAGGCATGCGGGCAATACATTTACTTTCACTCAATGCTTAAACTTTTTCGTTATTCCCCAAGCAATAACTCGCTAATTACCTATAAGTCTCCAACCGATTTTCAGTTAATGGGTGTTTTTAAAAATCAGCTCTATTTGGGGCAAAGTGGTGTTGGGCTTTGCAGAGTTGATGGTGATAGCGTTGTGCTTACCAAGGGAGGCGATTTTTTTAAAAGTAAAACTATCTATAATATTCTCCCTTACGATGATGATAATGTTTTGATAACTACAAAGTTCGAGATTTTTGTTTTTAACATTAAGCAAGGGAAGTTATGTCGTAAATTAACAAATCTTTTAAATTCAAATCTAAGGTTTGATTCGGAGCGGTTTTATAACGTATTTAACATGAGCGGCGATAGATTTGGAATATCAACCCTAAACAACGGGGCTTACATTTTTGATAAAAAGGGTATTATTCAGAAACATTTTAGCATTGATAATATATTGCCTTCGAATGTACTTTTTTATGGAGTTGAGTCAAAGAATGGAAATATCTGGCTTGGACTTGATAATGGGGTGTTTAAAATCGAAAACTCATTGCCATTCTCAAAGTTGGAATATAATCGAAAGAATCCACTGCCAATAAACTGGGTAACCTTTTTTAGGAATGCCATTTATTTTACAACAAACCAAGGGTTATTCAGTAAATCAATAAACAAAATTGATAAAAAATCTAGCGATTATCCTATCAATGTTGGTAATACAAACTTTCGTTGTTTTGAACTCTCTTACTTTTTCGATATAAAGAATGGGAAAATTGATACTTCGCTCTTAGTACCTTCGGAAGAAGGTGTTTTTCTTCTTAAAGGAGATGAATTGATGCCCATAACCAATAAAATTGTGTTCTCGCTTGCTCAGCAATCAAAATACCATCGAAATTGCATTTACTTGAGTACCAATAAAGGATTTGCAATGTTGCACTACCCATCTTATAAATTTTCGGATATTCAGTATATACCCCAGGTTAAAAGTATTGTTAGTAAAATAATTGAGGATAAGCGAGGAAATATCTGGGTTAGCACTAGTACTGATGGTTTTTACTATTTGGAGCGAAGTGGCAAAAATTTTAAAGTGCTGTATCATTTCGAGCAGCAAGGCGAAAAGAGTAATATCG
>JBPXJX010000327.1:0-2761 GCA_051715525.1 Bacteroidales bacterium | reverse complement strand
AAGGTTGCTTTGTAGCAACCCTTTGGCATCATTTACTATTTACTTGTATTAGAATGATAAAATATCTTTTAAGGCTTTATAACCTGTATTGCTAACTGATAGTTTAACTCCGTTTTGTATTACAGCGACATAGGAATCCTTTGAGTATGGCTCAAGTTTTTTTATATGGTTAACATTTGCAATAAATGAACGGTGAATACGTACAAACTGTTCAGCATTTAAACGTTCTTCAAAGTACTTCATGGTTTGCTTTTTCATGTGTCGAGCACCAGTTGTGTAAATCATTACGTAGTCATCTTGAGCTTCAAGATACATTATATCATCAACTGGTATAACAACCATCTCTTTAGGTGTTTTAACAACTATACGGTTTAGGTGAGTATCGGTGGTGAAGTTTTCGGCTAGTTGTTGTATGTTCTGTTCCAGTGGTTTGCTCGTATTTAGTCTAGTTTTTACCCTTTGTATAGCTTGTGCAAACCGATCTTTCGAGAATGGTTTCATAAGGTAATCAACAGCATTTTTTTCAAACGCTTTAATAGCAAACTCGTCGTAAGCAGTGGTAAAAACTATCATTGGTGCATGCTCCAGAAGTTCGAGAACTTCAATTCCTGTAATACGAGGTAGCTGAATGTCAAGAAAAACTAAATCGGGCTTTAGCTGATTGATAGCTTTAGCACCTTCAAACCCATCGATAAATTCACCAACGATTTCAACATCTTTATAAGGTTCGAGGAATTTACGAAGCAATTCGCGTGCAGGTTCTTCATCTTCGATTATTATTGCTTTCATTTTCAATTTTATCTATTCAATTTAGGAATGCTAACTTCAACAACATAGCTATTACCAAGGTTCTTTGTACTAATCAAATCGTTCATACCATATAGTAGGCTTAAGCGTCGTGCAATATTTGCAATTCCAACTCCAGTACCCTTTAACGATTGATTTTCGGTTGACACAGTATTCTGTATGCTAATTTTAAGTCCTGCATTACTTCTCTCAAAATTAGCAATTATTTCTCCTGGCTCAGATGTTGACGCAATACCATGTTTTATTGCATTTTCAAAAAGGGGTTGTAAAATCATAGCTGGAACTTGAAAAGACATTACCTCTTCTTTTGCATTAATGGTATAGTTTAACCGCTTACCAAAACGAACCTTTTCAATATCGAGGTATTTAATGCAGTTTGATATCTCATCGCTTATGGTTACAAGGCTTTGTGACGATTGCTTTAGAGAATAACGAAGTAAATCCGATAGTCTGATTACCATTTCCTGTGCTTTTTCAGGATTTGTCATGGTTAACGAGCTGATTGAGTTAAGGCTATTAAATAAGAAATGGGGATTTATTTGGTGCTTTAACCAGTTTAACTCTGCATCACGTACAAGTGTTTTTACTTCAGCCTCACGGTTTATCTGTTCCCTAAAGTTTTGAACATAAATTATTAGGTAATATATTAATCCTGATAATATATAGTAAAACGTACCAACTGCTAAACGTGATGGGAGTGAGGTTTTAAGAAAATCTAAATATTGGGCTTCGTTAGGGAAGATACTTTTGAGAATAAAGGTTGAAAAAGTAACCCAAACCAATATGCTTATTATTCCAGCAGCAATATGATTTATTGTAATATTCAGTACTTTTTGTTTCTCAAAATCGGAATACCTTACCCAGTACCAAATCCCAATTGATAATAGCGCAAAGGTTGCATTAAAAACAATACTATCAGTGATTGCAATTACAAATCGAAGTTCGTAGAACGAGTATAAAGTGAAGAACTGTGCGAGAATAGCAACTGTCCACCAAAGTTTGAAGGCTATTATACCTAACCATTTCGATAAAATTGGATTCTGCATTTAGTTTATCTGATAATTTACTAAAGTGAAAAAAGCAACGAATTAATTTTAATACAACCTACCAGATGGTTTATTTCTGGTAGGTTGTTGTGTAAATGGTTAACCGATTGATCTTTTTAATTATAATTATATTTTATAGATTTTTTAATTCCCCTCCACCAAACAGAACAAGACCTTTAAGAACTAATTCTCTATCGTATGATGTTTCGGAAGTGGATATGCTTTTACGTTTATCGGCCCAACCACCAAAGATAGCGGTTACTTCAACTCTAACCTTCCAATCTGCAGGAATTAGGAACTTTGAGCCGCCAAACATGCAGAATACATCGATATAGTTTTTACCAGGTGCGAGTTGAGCATCAAGCATATCAAAGGTTGAGCCCCCAAAAATATTGGTAATCTTTCCTCCTTTAAAATTCTTAGATTTTACCTTTTGTTCGCTACCACCAAATATGGCTACATCGTCAATTACATCGTCAGTATTTATTGTTTCTCTCCCAGAGAATATGTGGTTTGTTTGACCTTTCCTACGGAATATTAGCAGTAACCCAATTGCTGCGATTACAATGGGCCAGAAAAGCTTGCGAATCTGAAAATCAAACTCAAAATATCTATCGGCCATAAAAAAGGCACCAATTGCAATTAGGATTAAACCAGTAGTTCTCGATTCGCTTCGTGCAAGGCTTATTAAGCCAATTACAATTAAAATTAGCTGCCAAAAATAATTACGCCAATTAAAATTAATAATATCGAAACTGCTTGCAAAAAGAAATCCTGCTAGGGTTAATAATACTAGGCCAATAATAACTCCTTTGTCGTTATTGTTTTTAGGCTTTTGTTCGTTAATGTTTTCCATGATTTTTATTTTTATTAATTTATTTTTAATCTTATTATTTCTCTCTTCCTGA
>JBPXJX010000326.1:0-9217 GCA_051715525.1 Bacteroidales bacterium | reverse complement strand
TAATTGAAAAGATTTCGGCCTTCAACAAAGAATGGGCGTTTCTCCTCGAAATACATTTCAAATGCCGTTAAATTCACTACCGAGGGGTCTGCCTCTACCTGACCAAAATCGGGGTTTACAGTTAAATCAAGAATAAAATTGTTTGTAAGCCCAATTTTAGCATCTGCACCAGCATTGATATTACTTTTACTTCCAGTCATAAATGGGTTACCTGCTTCCTTTTTAAATCGTTCGGTCTTTGTAACAACATATGGAGCTATTTCAACCTGTCGCTTAGGAGTAAGGCCTCTAAGTCCATTCATTTCACCAAAATTGTGTACCCAACCCGAAGCATCCTTTGGCACATATTGCCAATACGATGATTCCTGTTTTCGAAAATAAAATCTACCAACTTGTAATCCCCAAGTTAAATCGCCGAGCCCAGCAAAGCGAAGCTGGTTTAACGGTATTTTCATTTCAGCAGTCCAACCTTCAATGTTTTTAACAGTTTTAACCCACCAAATCGGATCCCAATTTTGGTCCTCGTTATCACCATCATTAGTAAGGATGAAATCTTTTTTAACCCCAGCTGCATTTACCCAAAAACCAAATGCTGTTTGTTTATCGTTATATGAATCAATAGCCAAACCTACTGCATCACCCTCAATATCATCACGACGCGAAACTCTATGCATTATACTGTCGGGGGCATTATCAAAAGCTTTGATACCAATATATAAGTAATCATTGTCATAAAAAATCTGGAATTCTGTTTTCTGGGTTGGATCAATACCCGATTTCGGTTCGCGCTGAATGAATCCCCCTTGCCAAAAGCCCTTTAACCAAATTGCATCGTTTAAAATGCCATCGATAATAGGTTCTTCATTTGTTGATTTGGTCTCGTAAAATCTTCTCTCGTAGGTTTTGTTTGCTTGGACTGATGAAAATTGCAGAATTAATGCAAACATGATTGTGGTTAGTAGTTTAGCTTTCATCTTGAATAAATTTATGCGTTTCTTAAGCAAAAAGATTGAATAAAATCTTTAATAGTAACTAAATCTATTTCTTATTGTCTAAGATAGACTCTTATTTGGTTCATGTGTTGCATGGTTATTACGACTTTTTTAAAGCTTTTTCACATCTTTTAACATAACTAATCATATTTCGTACCTCTGTTGTTAATCATTTAAATATGTGCTTATTATATAATTTATTAATTATCATTAGCGTTCATAATCGTATAATCCTTGTTCGAAAACGAACAACTTACTGAACATCAAAATGTGTTAATTACCAGTTTATATTTATTCTCCCAATTAACCTTTCAACATGTTTTTTTTCTATTTCTTTGCGTATCATTTCTAATTTTAGAATATTAATCTATAAAATGTACAATTCAGGTTATTACCACCAAGTTGAATTTTGTAAATAATAAATTATGAGCGGATTTTTTGGATGTATATCAAAGGTAGATTGTGTTGCTGATGTCTTTTATGGCACCGATTACCATTCACACTTAGGAACAAAAAGGGCTGGAGTTGCTTTTTACTCAAATGAAAAGGGATTTCAAAGAGCTATTCATAGTCTTGAGGATGGCTATTTTCGAAATAAATTTCAAGGCGATGTAGCTAACTTTGTTGCCAAAAGCGGTATTGGTGTTATAAGCGACACAGAGGCTCAGCCTATTGTGCTTACATCGCATTTAGGCCGTTTTGCGGTTGCAAGTGTTAGTAAGATTAATAATATCAACGAGCTTGAGGAATACTTCATAAAACAGCGCCGTACTTTCTCTGAAACTAGCCAAGGAGGAGTAAATTCAACCGAATTAGTTGGAATGTTAATTTCTGAGTGCGATAACTTTGTTGATGGTATCAAAAACGTATACAATAAAGTTAAAGGCTCATGCTCTATGATGATTCTAACCGAGGAAGGAATTATTATTGCACGCGATAAGCTTGGTAGAACACCAATAATAATTGGTAAAAAAGATGGAGCTTATGCAGCAGCTTTCGAGACTTGCTCATTTTCTAATCTTGATTATAAAATTGAAAAATACCTTGGCCCTGGAGAGATTGTTAAATTAACCTCCGATAGCTATGAGCAACTTCATAAACCATTTGAGAAAATGCAAGTTTGCTCTTTCCTTTGGGTTTACTATGGCTATCCACCTTCATTCTATGAGAATATTAATGTTGACGAAAGTCGATATAAATGCGGCGCTGCTCTGGCAAAAAAAGATAACGTAAAAGCCGATTTTGTAGCTGGAATACCCGATTCAGGTGTAGGTCACGCCATTGGTTACAGCAATGCAACAGGTATCCCTCATATGCGCCCTTATGCAAAATATACGCCTACTTGGCCACGTAGCTTTATGCCTCAAAATCAGAAAATGCGCGATTTGGTTGCTAAAATGAAACTAATTCCCAATGAGGCATTAATTAAAGGAAAACGTGGAGTATTTCTTGATGACTCAATTGTTCGTGGTACACAGCTGAAGGATAATGTTCAAGATCTTCATGCTGCGGGTATTGAAGAGGTGCATATGCGTATTGCATGCCCGCCACTGACTTATCCTTGTGAATTTTTGAATTTTAGCCGTTCACGTTCAAATCTCGACCTAGCAACTCATACTGCTGTATTTCAGCTAACAGGAAAAGAACACCCTGATATGAAAGAGTATTCAGATCCAAATAATCCTAAGTATGCTGAGATGGTTGAACAGATAAGGAAGAACCTTGGTTTAACAACATTAACATTCCAAAAACTTGACGATTTAGTAGAAGCCATTGGAATTCCTAAAGAAAAACTTTGCACCCATTGCTGGGACGGATCGAGCCATTTCTAACTCTTTATAATACATAAAACAAAAGGGTGTCCTGTTAAATCACTTAGACACCCTTTTGTTTTTTCAATTGTTTAAAATTAAAATGCAAACCCTACGCTAAACACCCATTGAGGGTTTCTTTGATCAAATGAGTAATTTTTATCTCCAAGCGTAATTCCCTTACCAAACTTACTCAAATTGCCTTCGTATCTGACATCTACCGAAAGTTTGAGAATATCTAAGCCAACACCTACCTGATATCCAAAGGTTGCTTTACTAAAGTTATTTTTAGTTGTTTCGTTTGCCAACTCGTTAAGTTTATCCTTTAAACCATCGGTTTGGCTAAGATTGAATGAAGCAACAGGACCTAATCCTAATCGAGCAGGACCAATTTTCCATCCCACAATTACTGGAATATCAATTTTATTAAACTTTTGGGCTTCGGTATAGATTTGACTTGTAGACTGATCTACAATAATTACATCATTCTGTGAATGGGAAAAAAGCAATTCAGGTTGAACAAAGATACCTACCGCTTTTACCCTTGCATAAAACCCAAATTGATAACCAGTTTTAGCATCGCCTTGCTTAATTAGAAAATCTTTAGCTCCATCAGATGTTGAAACTGTTTTATTATCAAACTTGACATTCGAAGAAGTTATTCCTGCCTTGAACCCAAATTTAAGGAATTGAGCGTTTGCACTATTTGCAACGATGAATAATGCAATAATTATTAGAACTGATAATTTTCTCATATTTTTTTGGTTTAATAGTTCTTTAAATCAATAACAAATAATTTGCCAAATTTGTTATAACTGTTGAATTTAAAACAGAGGGCTAAAAAGTCGAGCTACCGATTCTTTTAAATTATTCTTTCGCGATCTTAGCTCCCACTCATCAGCCGTAACAAACATACTTTTCGATAAATCGTTCAGGAATGATTCTTCAAGTTGACTTGTAATTTGCTTATCGTAAATAATAGCTGCAACTTCAAAATTATCCTCAAAGCTACGAATGTCCATATTTGCAGAACCAACAGAGGAAAATGAAGTGTCAATCATTAAAATTTTTGAGTGGTTAAACCCATTTTGATAAAGGTAAACTTTTATTCCGGCTTCAATAAGTTCAGATATGTATGATAATGAGCTCCAGTATACAACTGTTGAGTCTGATTTACCGGGTAACATAATTCTCACATCAACTCCACTCAATGAGGCCGTTTTTAATGCTGTAAGAATGCTTTCGTTTGGAATGAAATAGGGTGAAGCAACGTAAATATGATGCTTTGCCTTTGTAATTGCCAGAAAAAAGGCTTGCATTATGCTAGCCCAATCGGAATCGGGACCACAAGCAGTAATCTGAATTGGATGATGAGTTGCAATATCGTGCTTAGGGAAATATATTTTCCTATCGCTAATATCCTGTCCTGTAACAAAATACCAATCAACTAAAAAAATGACTTGCAAAGAGTTTACAGCATCGCCTTTAAGTTTAAGCATTGTATCACGCCAAGGGCCTAACTCTTTACTTCCAACAATATACCTATCAGCAATATTCATCCCTCCAATAAATCCCACCTTTCCATCAACTACAATTATTTTACGATGATTTCTATAGTTTACTTTACTTGTAAAAAGGGGGAACTTAACCTCCATAAAAGGATATACCTGAACACCTGACTCGGTCAACGATTTAATAAATTTCTTTGGTAAACTCCAACTGCCAACATCATCAAAAACAAGACGAACCTCCACTCCTGCTTTTGCCTTTGCGATTAAGATATCTTTTATTCTATTACCAATCACGTCGTCGCTTACGATATAAAATTCGATATGAATGGATGATTCTGCCGTATTTAATGCATCAATTATTGAGCTAAAAGCATCTTTACCATTTTGCAGTATTTCAACTTCGTTAAACTCTGTGAGTAGCGCTTTGCTATTATTCAGAAGTAAAGTAATAATATTCAAATTATCTGTAATCTGATTACTTTGATCCAACTTCTGAACATGAAGTTTAATAATTTGTGAACGGCTAATTCTCTCTATTTGCTGCAAATCTCTTAACCCCTTACGATTAAATATTTTCTCCTTACGGTGATATTGACCAAAAAAGATATAGAAAATCAAGCCTGCAATTGGAAGTGCTATCAGGATAAGCACCCACGTTGAGGTTTTAGCAGGATCGCGTTTTTCGCGAACAACCATAATTGCTGTTGAGAACACAGTAATAAGGTATATCGCAATAAGGATCAGAGAAATATTAATTGTTGAAAAAAATTTCCAAATTGAGAGAATCACCATTGTTCTACAATTTTTCAATCATTAAATATATATAAAAAGAGGTTTTATACCACTTTAGTATTAATAATATGGTGAAAAATAGAAAAATGAGGAATAATTACTGCTTGAATCGGTCAAGGTTAGCTACAGCACCAACGTTCTCTGGCTTTACAAGGTTAAGCACTTTTTTGGAATGTATTTTACCTTTAAAACTAATACAGTAAAGAGTGTTATTATTTGATACTAGCACTACAAGTTCATTAAAATACTTAGCCTTTCGATCAACTTTTACCCTTATTAACCCTTTACTATTGCTAATTTGAGCAACATCGTAAAATTTTAAGCTATCTAATCGTTGGTTTATTTCCTGATAGATTTGGCATTCGTGCTTTTCAAAAGTATTTCTGCTAATTATTAAGAATGAGAGTTCCTTAACATCTGCTAAAATATCTTTAAGCTCTGCATTACCTTTTTTAGATTCATCAAGAAATAGCGAAACAATACCCGGAGGAACATTAAAGAATGAGGCGTTACTATTTTCGCAGTAGCTCCTATAAATATCATTAGAGGTCACCTTTTTAGCTTTTTCATGGTTACATGAAATAGCTCCAAAAGCAATAAAAATTATAATAAGGTAGCCCTTTTTACTTTGCATGCTATCAAAATGGCTGGCAAAGATAGAAATTAAACAAAAGGTAGCCTTCATGAAAGTGTTAAAAACACTAAAACAACAAAAACCCACCTTTTATAGGCGGGTTATTGCTGTTAGTCAAGTATTCTACTTTATCTTTTCAAGGTTTTCTAACCCTTCGATTTTCATCGATTTCGATAGTTTAGCAATATTCTTTAGGTTGATATTATCGCCCTGAATACAAATAAGAACATTATCCGATTTTCCGCCAACAATCAACAAAAGTTCAACAATAAGCCCGTTATTGTCTTTAACAAGGAATTTAATCTCTTGATTTTTTTCTTTAACAACCATCAACTCCTTATAGTCTTTAACAGGCAACTCGCTCATTATCTCCTTGTAAAAGTTAACACCTTGGGTATTCGAGCTATCACTTGCCAAAATCTTAATACTGTTGAGTTTACCAACTAAATCGTTAAACTCCTTGTTTTCGGGGTTAACATCCGAAAACATGCTAAACATGTATTTAGATATTAGGATCGAAGTATAGCCATCTTTGCCTGAATACTTGTCGAAAAGTTTGTCGACAGAAGAGTTTTGAGCCATTAAGGCAACTCCGGCAAAGAATAGAGCCATAATTAAAACTGTCCTTTTCATAGTTATTATGTTTTTAGTTTTTATCATTTACGTTGATATAGTTAGAGAAAACGGAGATATTCTCTAACCTTCTAGAAGTGCTATTTATTCTATCTAAAGCGTTTAATCTGTTAAAGTTTTTATCGATTTCAGAAAAAGGTTTCATTGCCTCACTAGGTACCGAAAGCATTTCCATTGGCTTCATCTCGGTATAAGCATATGATAGTTTTTTAGAAGTAAATCCCAAGTACTTTTGAACAGCTTTGTATGCCTCTTCGGGATTTGAATAGGTATCAACAGCAATGTTATCCCTTTTCTCAGATGTGAAATAGATGCTCAAGCCAACAGATACTAAAATGATAAGAGAAGCGGCAATTGAACTTGCAAAAAGAATTGTTTGTTTTAGGCGAAACCTTTTTGATTCATTCACATGAATTGCTTCCCAGAGCTCATTATTTGGCAAGAACTCAAGATTATCATCTTGATTGCTAAACGATAGCACCGTTTGATCGACAATCATCGATTCTGGAATATCATGCTCGCTTAAGTATTTCCTTAGGGTTCTTTCTTCTTCAATAGTGGAAAGACCTTCATAATACTTAGAAAGTATACTCCTTATTTCCTCGGGCAATATGTAATCTTCCTTTTTCATCGTTTAACCCATTTTATTGCTTTCAATAATCTCTCTAATTCTTTTTCTTGCTCTCGATAGGATTACCCTAACATTTTCGGCGCTAAGCGCTAACTCTTCAGATATCTCTTCAAACTCTTTCTCTTCAAAATCTCTCATTATAAATACTTTCTGTTGAATATCTGGCAGCTGTTTCATTGCTTTACGAACCATTTCAACCTTTTCTTGAACTGTTTCCTCATGCGATTCGCCTGCATCAATACCATCGTTTTTGCTAAAGTCTAAATAGTTCTCAGCCTGTAAGCTAATTCCTTTAATCTTTTTTAGTCGATCAACGCATAGGTTTCGAATAATTGTTGTTGCATAGGCCTCAATGCTATTGATACTGTTTAAGGTGTTTCTAATAGCCCAAAGCTTTAAATACAACTCCTGTACAATATCTCGAGCCTCCTCTTTATCGCCTAGAATTTTAAAGCTATAGCCATAAAACTTACCGCTATAAACCATCACCCTATGGTTAAACTCCTGCTCGTTCATTCGACTAAATTCAAAGAGCTCAATTTATACATAAAAAGAGAAAATAAATAGCCATTCAAGATACAATCTAAGATTATTGTTGCTCCTTAACGTTTTTCAAGTACGAAAGATGATGAAAACTACCGTCGCCTTTTACGCATTTTCCGAGTTCAGATAAATCCTTCATGGTAAACTCACCGCTTAAAGAAAGTAAAACATCTTGGTCTGCTTCTGATGCAAGGAGTAAAAGATGAATAATTTTCTCGCCATTTTTCTTTACATAGAAATTGACCTTCGTTTTCCCATCTCTAATTTCAATTAAACTCATGTATTCATTCTTATTCAGGCTGCTCCTAATCTCATCAACAAACTTAATGCTTGCATCATCTTTGAGCTCTGAAACAAGAATCTTTAAATCAGAAATCTTTCCTTTTAAACGGTTTAAATCATTCTCCTTATCAATTGTAAACGCAAAATCGAGAAGATTTTTGCTGATAACAATGCTAGTAAAATTTTGATTACCTGAGTATTTATTGAATACATCATCAACAAAGTCTTGTGCACCGGCAAATAGAGGTAATACAAAAAGCGAAGCTGCAAATAGTAATCGTTTCATAGTAGTTTGTTTTTAAGTTTTAATATAATGTTTTATGGTTAACCTTTACTACCAAGACTACAACATCAAAAAAATGTAACAAAAAAATCAAAAAGATTTTACTATTTACTGATAATTTTAGTGTATATATCTAACTATAAACAGACTACATTCTTATTAAATTTGTACGAAAAAAGTGATTGAAATCATATTCAAAAAACACCTCAGTTTTTTCACTTTTTATTTGGAGACATAAATAATATTTGTAATTTTGCCGCACCTTTGAAAAAAGGCAAGGTCGATTAAGATCTTGTGGAATTAGGCTTTTTGTTGAAATAATGATTCAGTAGCTCAGTTGGTAGAGCACATCCCTTTTAAGGATGGGGTCCTGGGTTCGAATCCCAGCTGGATCACAAACAAAAAAACTTGATTTCTTAGATTCAGTAGCTCAGTTGGTAGAGCACATCCCTTTTAAGGATGGGGTCCTGGGTTCGAATCCCAGCTGGATCACAAGAGCAGCATACAATGCTGCTCTTTTTGTTTTATATAAGACTGCAATTCAGAAAAATATGGCATAAAAAAAGCAGCATATCTGCTGCTTCAATAAGGTTATTTTATTTAATTAATCGACTTTTTCTTTGCAAACGTAAGGGAGTTTTACCCCAGAGAAATCGAATATCTCAATACCTGCATCACGCATATCTACATCTTCGGGTTCATAATACCAAGTTACGTTAACAGGCACTCCCAATGTGGTAAACCCTTCGACAAGTTGAAGGAATGTAAGCAGATACTTGTATGAAGCTGAATTTATATATCGAAAAAATAGCGATAGTTCAATTGGCTTTGAATACTTAGTTTTACTGATCTCGATTTTGTACTTTTCAATCCATTCAATGATAGGTTCGTAAAACTTGGTCACATTCTCTGGATGGCAAACTCCTGCAATGCTAAATTCATGTGATTTAGGATCAAGGATTACCTTGGGAGAATCTTTAGTTTCATGAATATCAAGTTTTTCCATAACTGTTAAAATAAAAAAAGAGAACTTAAAGATACTAAAAATTACTATTAAAACAATAAAAAACTATTCTTTTGCTAGAAATTGAAACGGAATATTCAA
>JBPXJX010000325.1:0-1205 GCA_051715525.1 Bacteroidales bacterium | reverse complement strand
ATAATATGGGCGAACCCTAATTTTTAGTACTCCGTGCATTAATCGTTTCATAACTTCCAACTCATCGTTCACCCCTTTAAGCAGCACTGTTTGGCTGCCTAATGGAATTCCCGCATCGGCAAGTCGATTACACGCTTCAGCAACCTCTGGGGTAATTTCATCGGGATGTGTAAAATGGATACTCATGAATAGCGGATGGTACTTTTTAAGCATATTCGCCAACGTTTTTGTGATACGCTGCGGAAGCACCACAGGAACTTTGGTTCCAATACGAATCATCTCTACATGAGGTATTGACCTAAGTGAAGAAAGTAGGTATTCGATATGTGGGTCGGGCATTGTAAGCGGATCGCCTCCTGAAATAAGAACATCTCGAACTTCGGAATGATCTCTAATATATTGTAATGCTGGCTCCCAAGCTTTTATACCAACATGACATTTATCTTTAGCTACCATATGTGAGCGGGTACAGTACCTACAATACGCTGAACAAAAACCTGTTGAAAGAAACAGAACCCTGTCGGGGTAGCGATGAACTAGATTCGGTACAGGGCTATGGTGCTCTTCTCCTAGCGGATCGGCACATTCACCTTTCGATAAGGTAACCTCGTTAATTGTGGGAACCATTGTTCGGCGTAATGCCTGAGCAGGATTATCGGTAGAAAGTAAACTTGCATAGTAAGGAGTAATCCTCAACGGCAAAGCATACTTATCGTTATCGATTGCTTGAAGTTCTTGTTCTGAAAGATTAAGGATTTGGCGAAGCTGGTCGATGGATGTTATACCATTTTTAACTTGCCATTGCCACGAATTCCAGTCCTTTTCGGTAGCAGAGGGGAAATGTTTTGCTAAAAACTCAAGGGATTTTTGGCTTATCCCGATGCGCTCGTTTGAGATGCGAGCACCAATTTTATTGAACCTAATTGATACCTCAGCTTCGTCGTTGCTGAGGTCAATGGAACTCGGAGGTTCGTCCTCCTCAGAAAATTCGTTAATCATGTAAACTAGCTTCTGTTGCTTCTGTTTGTCCATGGCTAGACGTTAAATTTTGTTTTTTAGGTTAATACTTCTTAGCATTTGCTAAGGATATTTTTGAAAAATAAGTTGCAAATATTAGCATTTATAGAATCCGATGTTCTCTAAACTTCCTTTTTTTCTAATTAATCAGAAAAAATTTCAAATTCTACGATTTATTTTTCTGATTA
>JBPXJX010000324.1:0-9508 GCA_051715525.1 Bacteroidales bacterium | reverse complement strand
TATTTGAAATGATTTACACTGAGAAAGAGAATGATCCTATAAGAAAACTAGAAAATGATATTTGGTATTTTAATGTAACAACTTTAGATATTGAGTTATTTAAGCAATTATTACCTGAGCTATCTAAATCCAAAGGAATAATTTGTGACTTTAGGGGCTATACAATTCCTGACGAGTGGTTAGGTTATTTTCTCAACATTAAAGATACATCGACTCATCAATATCAAATACCTCAACTAATCTATCCCGATCAGCCAAAACCAATAAGGTATAACTATTCTGGGAATTTCGGTGAACCTCTTCAACCTCACCTTGGGGCTAAACTTGTTGTTCTTATTAATTATAATGCGTTGAGCTGGTCCGAATCTCTTCTAACCACCATTGAGCACTACAAACTTGCAACTTTCGTAGGGCAAACAACTGGAGGTATCAATGGGAACGGCAATGGCATTAACCTTCCCGGTGGATACGAAGCGGTATTTACAGGCATGAAGGTCGTTAGGCTAGATGGGACAAGGTTTTTTGGGATAGGGATACACCCTAATGTACCAGTAGAGCCCACAATAAAAGGGTTTAGAGAAAATCGCGATGAGATTCTTGAGAAAGGGATTGAGGTTTTAAAGGAGCAGATAAAGTAAAAAAATAAAATATCAAATATGAAAGCGGCTTAAGGCCGCTTTTTTTATTTTCTAAAAGCATCGTTATTTTATTAACATTTTTTTACACCTTTTCTTTGGATAGTAAAATGATAAGCCTACTTTTGTTTCGCAAATCAGTACTATAATTTATATGGACGACGACCCTGCGATATGTTTTATTAACCCGCACACAGCGAGGTAGTTCGTCGTTAGCCGTCTACCTACTGTATGTAAAATTTTAGGAGGTAGATATGGCAAATCTTTCAACTTTTTATTTAAGCCGTATTATTGGAAAAAGGGTTTACAATGCCGAAGGCAAAAAAATCGGTATTGTAAAAGATTTATTGGTTGATACCCTAACAGCCAGTATTAGCGACACATTCGATAAACCGCGAGTAATTGGTGTTAAAACCAAAACCTCGAAGGGGACAAAAATTTATTCATTCGAATTTGTTGATGTTTTTCGAATTGAAGGCCGATTAACCGTTAAGTGTAACAACCTAGTTGAACTTACAGGCGATGTTGTGGAGAATGGTTTCTTCCTTGCCCGGCTTATGCTCGATAAGCAAATTGTTGACCTTAATGGACGAAAACTTGTGCGTGTTAACGATATCCGCTTGGTCGATATTAAAGATGGTACCTTTGCCGTTGCCGTAGATATTGGCATTGAGGGTTTACTTCGCCGTATCGATATTGAAAAACCTATTAAGTTTATTCTATCATATTTAAGGGTAAGCATTCCCGCTAAATATATCCTTTGGGATGATGTGCAAGCCATCGATTTTTCGAGCCACAGCATCAAACTTTCAAAGGTTTACTCTAAGCTAAATACGCTCCACCCTTCGGACTTAGCCGATATTATTGAAGATCTAGGTAAAGCTACGCGAACATCGCTATTCTCGGCCTTGGACGAGGAGCACGCTGCCGACGTTTTGGAAGAGCTTGAGCCCGAAGCACAAGTTCAACTGGTTGAGAGTTTACCCGTTGATAAAGTTGCCGACGTACTTGAGAAGATGCCTGCCGACGAGGTTGCCGATATTCTTGATGGCTTGGAAGATGAAAAAGCTGAAAGCCTTCTTAAAGAGATGGAAGCCGAATCATCACAAGAGGTTCGCGAACTCCTTGAGTACGAAGATGACTCGGTTGGAAGTATCATGACAACTGATATTCTGGCCTTCAACCCTACCAAAACCGTTGAGGATGTTATTAAGGAGATTAGAACCAGAAAACCCGAGGCCGTTGAGCTCTACAACCTATTTGTTACCGACGCTAATGACGAGCTGATTGGTTTCTTCACGCTTCGCGATTTAATTGTTTCGGAACCCGAAACAACTATCAACCAGATAATGAAAGAGGAGCCCATCTATCTATATGACGATCAAGGGATAGATGATATAGCAGAAATTATTTCGAAATACAACCTACTGGCTATTCCCGTAATTGACAAGCAAAATCTTTTGCAGGGAATGGTGGTAATCGACGATGTGGTTGAAGACTTGGTAAATAAGCGTAGAACCTTCAAACGGTAGGCATCAATGACATTAAAAATAAGAGATAACAGAATATTTAAGAGAATTGCAATATTCTTAGCAATTCTCGGGCCCGGCATTATAACCGGCAGCGTCGATAACGATGCTGGTGGTATCACCACTTACTCAGTTGCAGGTGCAATTTATGGTTACAACCTGATATGGACGCTTATCCCATCGTTCTTTGTACTCATCGTTATTCAGGAGATGAATGCCCGAATGGGCATTGTGACCGGCAAAGGATTAGCCGATTTAATCCGAGAAAGCGCTGGGGTAAAAGTTACCTTTTTCATTTTTCTCGGCCTTTTAATTGGCGATATCGGAAACACAACAACTGAATTTGCAGGTGTTGCAGGGAGTATGCACGTTTTTGGAGTCAGCAAATATATATCGGTCCCAATAGTTGCAATACTTGTATGGGTGTTGGTTGTAAAAGGGACATATCAAATTGCCGAAAGAATTTTCTTGCTCTTCAGCTTATCATTATTGATGTACGTTGTTTCGGCATTAATGGGAAACCCAGAGTGGAGCGAAATTGGAAGCGCAATTGTTCGTCCGCAGTTTGAGGTTAACGGGCAGAGCATCGCCATGATTATTGGATTGGTTGGTACAACCATTGCACCATGGATGCTTTTCTACCTTCAATCATCGGTAATTGAGAAGGGGCTGAAAATGCAAAACTACAAGTATTCGATTATCGATATTGTGGTTGGATGCGTAGCAACCGTTGTTGTTGCGTTCTTCATCGTTGTAGCATGTGCCTCGACTTTAAATAAAAATGGAATCCAAATTAATGAGGCGAAAGATGCAGCGTTGGCTCTTAAGCCTTTGGCTGGGGCAATTGCATCGCAAGTATTTGCATTTGGACTTTTTGTTGCTTCAATATTTTCTGCAACCATTCTTCCGCTTGCCACATCATTTTACATATCCGAAGCGTTCGGATTTGAAGCAGGGATTGACAAGAAATGGAAAGAAGCACCTGAGTTTTATACGCTTTATACAAGCATACTAGTTATCGCAGCAGGCATAATTCTTCTTCCAAATGCACCGCTAATTCAGATTTCGCTTTGGTCGCAGGTGCTGAATGGACTTTTATTACCGGTTGTTCTCATTTGCATGATTCTGCTGGTGAATAAAAAAGAGATTATGGGAAAATACGTAAACAAGCCCATGAACAACATTATAGGCTGGGCAACCATCTCGATACTTATAGGATTATCGATAACGCTACTTGTGATGACCTTTATGGGAAAACGATAATTTTATTTATCCCATACATTAACCCGAGAAAAAACTCTCGGGTTTTTTATAATCATTATACTTTGACATTTATGGTAATCACCTATATATCTGGTAATTGACACATTATATTTATGCTAACTTTGCAACACTTTATACAACCCTGCCAGTCAATAGGCAACGGTTAGCTGTTAATTGACTTTTTAGACAACTTCTTTTTTTATACTTTTGGATTCATTAAAAGCAAATCGAGATAATGCCTTTCTTCAAAAACTTCATTAAATCAGTTACTGCCAATGGTAGTTTTTTTGCAATATACATCCTCCTTTACATCACATACATTGTAATCCTACCAAAGGACGGACATGGAGCCGACTTGTATTGTTGGAAAGAATGGTCAAAACATCTTTTTATAAATGGGCTAGGAAGTGCTTATCAATCGTGGACCGATTATCTCCCACTATACCAGTATTTCCTTTGGGCATTTGGACATATTCAGGGAAGCGTGGAAAGAATAGATCAAAACATCTATCTTCTTAAAACAATAACCATTGCATTCGAGTTTATTGGCGGATATTATCTTATTATGTTGATAAGAAACAAGTTTGACAACCAATACGAACTTTTAGTTAGCTCTATGTTCTACTTTTTAAACATTGCCGTTTTTTACAATTCGATAATATGGGGTCAAATTGATGGAATTCTTGCAACATTTCTTTTTATCTCGTTGTATTATGCAATTAAGGAAAAGGTTACATTCTCGCTTGTTTCTCTAATACTTGCCATAAATTTAAAACTACAAGCCATAATTTTTTTACCAATTATTGGATTAATACTACTCCCTCCAATTTTTAAGCGTTTTAGTCTTAAAAATATTTCTCTCTGGATTGGTTCTGTTTTTATTGTTCAACTATTAATTCTACTTCCTTTTATTATTGAAGACGATATCGAAAGGGTATTTAGTGTTATAGTTGGCTCGTTTGGGAAATATCCCGTTGTCTCGATGAAAGCATACAATTTCTGGACATGGTTCTTGAAAGGGAATTTAATGGAAATGCCGGATAGCACCCTTTTCTTTGGGTGTTCCTATAAGAGTTTGGGGTTGCTCCTATTCTTTACATCATCGTTTGTTGCTCTATGGCCATTACTAAAGAATGTTTATTACAAAGTAATTAGAAAATCAAAGGAGAATTCTTCGATTGAGCAGTTACTACTAATATCATCGCTTATACCATTGCTTTTCTTCTTTTTCAACACTCAGATGCATGAACGATACACGCATCCCGCGTTAATATTTATTATAGCCTATTCAATTATTAGCAAGAATTTTTTTCCATCAATTATTATTTGCACCGCATATCTGCTGAATATGGAGGATGTATATCGGTATCTCCACCTCGAGAGCTATTCACATTTCTTCTTTAAACGCCATTTCATAGCAATAATCTATGCTATTGGTATCATTTACATATACCTAAAGCTTTATCATTTTAAGTTAAACTTCAAATTTGCTTTTAAATCAAATGGATAGATTTTGATACTTGGCTTTTAACAATTACTATAATTTAGGGTTCAACCACTCCCCTTTACTTTAGTTAAACAAATTATTGAAAATTTATAGCAATTACAATTGCGCTGGGTAGTTTGTGGTTACTAAAACCGTAGTTGATGTATTACAGCTGATATCCAAGAAGGAGAGTATAATCCTCGACCCGGCATATACGGCAGAGCTTTTGTAAGACTTTTAGACTGCCTCAAAAGAAAGGAATTTAGAGCGGGCTCCAATATTTGTTTTTGCATTCAGGCGGAAACTTTCACTATGCAAATCAACTGTTTTGATTCACCATCTATTTGTATATCATTAATCATCAACACACTTCAAGTTTAGTTTGAATGTTTGAAATAAACTGCATACAGATTTGAGGAAAACCTCAATCATTTTTGAAAAATACCTTTATAAAAATTTCTTCTTCAAGTCTACTTTTGTATCGTGATTAATTAGTAAAACGATACTAAAACTTTTATTATGCAAACTCAAGCAATTACAATTCAAGGGCTAATACTAGCAGGACCGGTAAGTATAACAATTCTTTTCATTGTAATGAGGTTACTTTTCAAGAAATCGGTTTTGTATAAAATTGGAATTGCTACTGGTTTGGCAATTATACTTGTAGCCTTTGTAACAAGCATTCAGGCTAAACTTGGGCCCATACATAATCTATGGGCATTCCCATTGAATATTGCCATGGCAGTATCGGCTTACGTTTACGTTACAAAGGTTATTAAACGACCGCTAATACAAATTACTTCAAGTATTGATTCCATAAGCGAAGGCAACCTTGATATAAAAATTGATGAAACCTTTTTACTAAGAAATGATGAGATTGGTGTTTTAGCAAGATCGACCAAAAAGACTATCGAAAAGCTCAATGAAGTAGTAACGTTAATTTCCTCAAGCGCCAATCAAGTATCTGCTGCAGGAGAGCAGCTAAGTTCTAGTTCTCAAGAAATATCGATGGGGGCAAACCAACAAGCTTCATCCATTGAAGAGGTTTCATCATCAATGGAAGAGATGACTTCGAACATCGAACAAAACAGTGAAAATGCACAGCATACAAATAACCTGTCAACCAATGTTTATAATGGAATGAATAGCATAAAGGATGCTGCTCAGAAAAGTGTTGTAGCGGTTAGAGACATATCAAGCAAGATAAATGTAATCAACGACATTGCATTTCAAACAAACCTTTTGGCCTTAAATGCTGCTGTTGAAGCAGCTCGAGCCGGAGAACATGGTAGAGGATTTGCAGTGGTAGCATCAGAGGTCAGAAGACTTGCAGAAAGAAGTCGATTGGCAGCAAATGAAATCATGGAGCTATCTCAATCAAGTTTAAAGGTTACTGAAGATTCAGGCAAATTAATTCTTGAGATAATCCCTGATATTAATAAAACTGCAAAACTAGTTGAAGAGATAGCATCTGCCAGTATTGAGCAGCGCAATGGAGTAACCCAAATAAATGGCGCTATCCAGCAACTCAACGATTTTACACAAAGAAATGCATCGGCAAGCGAAGAGTTAGCAGCAAGTGCCGAAGAGCTAACCGCACAATCAAGCATGCTCATAGATGCACTATCGTTCTTTAACTCAAAACAGATGTATGCTAGTATGAATGCAAAAGATTATGCTTCCAAATCAAATACAACAACAAGAAAGAAAGGAGATATAAATAGCCAACCATCGGTTCAAAAGAAAAATAGATTTACCAATGAAAATAATAGAAAAGGGGTTACTATAAAACTTCAAAGCAATGATGAAAGTGACTCAAATTATACTCGATATTAATTTTTGCATCTACGGCTTTTAAATGAATAAATATGACAATAGATCACTTTAAAATACTTATTGTAGATGATAATCCCTCATTTGTAAAGGCATTCGTTATTTTGATAAGAACAGTGCTCGGCTCAAAGCTAGAGTTAATAGATATTGCAAATAATGGTATTGAAGCTCTAGAAAAAGTAAAGGGAAACACCTACAATTTCATATTCATGGATGTTAATATGCCGCAAATGAATGGCATTCTGGCTACTAAATATATAAATAATGAATTTAGTCGGTTTACAAATATTATTGCGGTATCATTCAATAATGATTTTCAAACCGTTTCAGATATGATGCATTCGGGGGCAAGAGGCTATATCAATAAAGCCAATATAAACTATAATGAGTTAGCAAAAATTTTTGATGACTATTCATTTATAGCTTAACCAAATTATTTTTTATAGCGAAAACGGCTAATGCAGTTGAGTTATTTGATGATGTTTTCTCAAGTAAATCAGAGCGATGCTTTTCAATAGAGCTTACGCTTAAATGCAGTTTGTCTGCAATATCAATGGTTGATAAACCTTTACAGATTAATGAAAGAACATCCTTTTCGCGTTCAGTAATTTGAATAGTTGTAGCACTTCTTTTTGCTTTCAGCAGATTAAGCAATAGTTCTTGCGAAAAATAAGGTTTCCCATCCATAACTGATATAATCGCTTTTTGAAGCTCATCGTAATTTGATTCTTTGAGCAAGAAACCGTGTATCCCCAGCTGAATCATCTCATCATAGTATACTGAATCATCGTGCATAGATAAAACGATAACTTTTAACGAAGGGTATTGTTTAAGCGCTTCGCGAGTAGCATCAACCCCATTCATTTGAGGCATATTAATATCCATTAAAACCAGATCGGCCTCATGGTTTTTCAAAAGGCTTAAAAAATCAAGCCCATTTGATGCTTCTCCAACAAGTTCAACATCTACAATCTCCTTCAGTAATGCTTTAATCCCATCCCGAAGGATTCGATGGTCATCAACAACAATAACTCGAATTTTCATTTTATAATTCGTCAGCTAGTTTTAAACTCATTTCAAAGTTAAACCCTCTCCCAGGTTTACTATATAAACGATAACTGGCATTTAGGGTGCTCATTCGATTAATGATATTCAGCAAACCCATACCAGAATGATTGTGAGAAAGGAGTTCATCAGAATCAAAACCTACCCCATTATCGCTGTAGGTAAATAGAAGTAAATTATTGTTTTTAACGATACTAATATGAGCCGTTTCAGCCGAAGCATACTTTAAAGTATTATTAATAAGTTCTTTGACAATTCGATAAATAATTACCTCAAGGTTACGCGGCAATCTTTCTTCATCCAACTCTTCAACAAAGTTAATCTCTATAAGCTTTCGCTTCGATTCAACTATTGATACAATGGCCGATTTAAGGCCATAATTATTTAATACATGAGGGCTAAGGTTATTTGATATCTCCCTTACCGTTGTAATGGACTCCTTAACAATATCCTTCATTGTACTTAAGATATCCTCTTTACTTTCAGTTTCATCGCGTTCGATTAACGAAATGTACATATTTAGGCTCGACAGTAAAGGTCCAACCTCATCGTGAAGATTACCAGCTAATTTCAAACGTTCTTTCTCCTCCGACTCAATCTCTGCGTTTAATAATCGTTTTTCTAATAGTTTTCGTTCGGTTATATCACGAATAATCGCTTGTATAAATACTTTTTCGTTTAGTTCAATTCTGTTTAACGACACCTCAACGTCAAACAATGATCCATCGAATCTAATATGACGCCATTCAAACCGCTGTGCTTTTCCTTGCAAAGTTCTACCAATTAAATCTTTGGCCAATAAATTGGATAAACTTCCATCCATTTGATGTTTAGGTGAAATTTCATCCACCATCAATCCAATAATTTGTTCCTTCGTGCATTTAAACAACTCCAATGTTTTTGGATTACAATCAATGATGGTTTTGCCATCTAAAATAAAAATTACATCATTAGCATTCTCGTAAAGACTTCTAAATCTAAGCTCGCTCACTGCAATTTCCTTGGTAACATTAATTAGGTTTTTGTAAACTAGCCCAACAGATAATACTGCAATTGATGAAAATGAGATATAAAAAACAAGACGTGCAGCCCATTGATAGGTTGTATGGGAAAGTGCGTTAAAATCAATACCCCATGATAACCAGCCTAAAGAAACACATACAATAAAAACGATAATTGCTAGAACCGAGGATATCAGCAAAAAAATGCCATATCGTAACCCAAATAATGTAGTTATAATAATACACGAAAAAAAGAGAATAAAGAAGCCAAAACCGAACAAACCCCAAGTATATATAGCTAGAACTCCAAGAAAAAAAACATATATTACTAACCAAAAAATTCTCTTCCTATAATTAATTTTTTTACGTGTAAAGTATGATATAATAAGTAATTTAGAAATTAAGATATCAGCTATAAATAATGGCTTTAGACCCATTGTTAGAATTCGATATCCCGAAAAAATTGCGGCAGGAATAGTAACAATTGTACCAAACACAAGTAGTTTCTCAGATATTCTTTCGCGAAACTGCTCTATCTTACCTATTGCTTCCATTTTCATTCATCCCCGTATATTGACCAATCAAATATAACTTTAAATGGCATTAGATAAGTTATACTCAACGATGATTTATGCTATTATGCAAATAGATTAATTGTGCTTTTTTCAAATCACATAAATAGCTATGTTTGTAATA
>JBPXJX010000323.1:0-1383 GCA_051715525.1 Bacteroidales bacterium | reverse complement strand
TTTTACTCGAAGAGGGGTTATTGATTATTATCCAGGTTATGATGATGGGCATCTTGCTGAAATTCAGTCTACAAGCATTTTTGGAGGCTTCTCAAAGGAGATGTCAGAAAAAATATCTACAAATTTTAATTTAGGTTACTACTCATTTCGTAATAAGTTGGACTATAAGCATAACTCAGATACTACTGCTTACACCTTCAATGATATATATTCCGATGCATTTGATACAGAACTTAATTTAAATTTAAAACAGAATAGTAAGCTAGATATTTCTTTTGGAGTATATTTTCAAATGGTGTTGCGTGATAAGCTTGTTGTTGATGCACCAAACTTAAGCAATAATTATGTAAATCTTGATGCTGGCCTTTCTCGTACAAACCATAAATACACTTGGGCTACTTTCACTCAAGTTCGTTACATGATTAATAGTAGATTCTCAATATTAGGTGGTTTGAGGATTGAGCAAACCCCATCGTATACTATTAACTATGCCGTTCGTTTTGATCCTACTGGTACTTATCAATACTTAGCCAGAAATGGAACTTATAAGTATGGAAATCCTTACTTAATACCTCGTTTAGCATTACTTTACCATTTAACAGATGATCACCACATTAAATTAATGTATGGAAAGGCTATTAAGCAGGCCTCAATGGGTGAGAATATGGATATTGTTCGATATCCTGATAGAGATCAGCTTAAACCTGCTAATATGCAAACAATTGAACTCAACTATACGGGGAAGGTTGCTGAAAATGGATTTGTTAATCTAAGTTTCTTTTACAATAATGTTATTAACCTAATTTCAAGAACCAACCAGCTTAGCAATGGCGAAATGAAGTTGATTAATACAAATTCAGGAAAATTAAGTACAAAGGGTTTCGAATTTAGCACTGATTGGAAGTTTGCCCAGCGATTGGGGGCTTCATTAAGCCTTATTCTTCAACATTCTGAAAATAAGCAAAAAGGGTACGAAAAAATAGCTCTTGAATATGCTCCAACTTTACTAGCATACTCAACCATATCATATCGATTTTATAAGACATCAACGATAGCGCTTTCTGGGTATTATATTGGTTCAATGGAAACCTATTGGCGACCTGATGAAATTAGTGGCCCTACTGATACTCGAACTCCTCTTCAACTTATTGCAGATGGCTCTCGTATAGGTGAAAAATCACCAGCTTATTTTTTATTAAATCTCAATATACGTTTTAACGATTTTATTAAAAAGAACGTTTTTTGTACTTTTCATGTTCACAACCTCTTAAATACTGAAGTTAAATATCCAACAACTCGTAGCAATGACCAGTTTGAAAAGGGAACTTTTGGATATAGCCGATATTTTACTGTTGGCATTGGCTATAATTTTGGCAAAACTTA
>JBPXJX010000322.1:0-1282 GCA_051715525.1 Bacteroidales bacterium | reverse complement strand
ATGAATGAACTTTTCCCTTCTTTTGCTGATTACTTCTGGTGCATAGGATACATACCATTATTTGCAGGGTTGGCAATAATGTTTTTTAATTATAAAAGAAGCGGTTTTCCACTTGGCAATACAAAAATCTATGTACTCCTGATTTTTTTATATCTACTACTCTTTTCTGCCGTTTCATATTTCCTTCTAATCCCAATAATTAACGATCCAGAAACAAATGGCATTCAAACTTTTTTTTATCTATTCTACCCAATTGGTGATATTTTTCTTGTTATACCTGCTGCTATTCTGATGTATATCACTAGTTTATTTGGTAAAGGCGTTATTTCAAGGCCATGGAAACTTCTTGCAATAGGCTTTCTATGCTTTTCATTTGCCGATCTGTTCTACTCTTACCTAAGCTGGCAAGATAAGTACCAAAGCGGCAATCTGATTGATGTTGCATGGCACATAGGTTACTTACTTATTGGTCTAGCAGGGCTTTACCAAAGGGATTTAGTAAAAGAATATAATTAAGAAAATCATGATAACATATAATAACCCATACGCCCAAAAGATATACGCATTGCTAATCCCATTGGTTGGTGATTTTGTTGCTCGAAGCGTTCTTAAAACTCAAGCATCAAAACTGGGGCTAAACGAAGAAAGAATTTCGAAAGCTGATTTGCCTAATCTTGCCGAAGGCATTCGAAAGGGAATGATGGCATTCATTGGTGGTGATGGAGCAAAGCAGATTGCAGGAAAGATTTCTTCGATTTTATAGCAAATGTATTGCCTTCCAATATTGCATTCGTTGCTTTTTATTACTTTTATCGTTCCAATTCATTGTAACGATGCAAACAGAAAACAGACCTAACTCTGAGGTATTTATTGATCTTTTTACTGAGATTGAGCAGAAACTCAAGGAAATTAGCGGGGATACTTTCCACTCAAGTTTTTCTGAATTGCTAGGTAGAGCGCGAAATATTAATCCTGTTTTACATCAGTATGCTAACGATTTAAGGGAATACGCACAGCTTCGAAATGCGATAATTCACACCCGAAGGGAGAATTTCATCATTGCAGAGCCACACGATGATGTTATTGCTGAGATAAGACGAATCAGAAACCTTCTTTACAATCCTCCAAGGGTTTCGAAGGTGATGAAAGCTAAACCCTTTTTTGCAACACCCCAAACGCCTATTATGGAGATGCTTGAAACCTTTGCCAGCAAAGGTTTTATGCGATGCCCTGTTATTGATAAAAATCGAATAGTTTGCCTAATAACAGCCAAAACGCTTTC
>JBPXJX010000321.1:0-2829 GCA_051715525.1 Bacteroidales bacterium | reverse complement strand
TTCAAACGATAGGTTTGTTAGCCCATAAATAAAACTCTCAATCTTATCAGGATCAAACTTTTTAATCTCTTGATCAAAGTAGGTTGCCTTTAAATGGATACCACTTTTATCTATCGATAATGTAAATGATTTCTCAGGATTATTAGCAATTTCAACTTCTATTTGAACCATCTGGTTTATCTCAGCAATAAAAAGTTGGTTACTTTTCCAATAATCTGCATCGAGTACAAATAGTGAAGCAATATCTCCATTAAATCCAGGGATTTGAAGAGTAAACATCATTTTTGAGCTACTTAGCCTACCATATGTACCCAAATTCATTCTTTTTGTTGAATGTACCAAAAAGCTTTTAATCTCCTTATCGCCCTTCATAACAACAATTCTAACCCCATTGTTAGTAAGATCATTATCAAGACTGTCATTTACTGTTTTAGGAACTGGAATTCCAGAATTGAGATGCGATAAAACATTTAAAATCGCTCTAATGGCATCGTTTCGAGTACTATAGTAATCGTTAAGCATCCACCCTTTTGCTGTTTTGCTAAGGTTGATCTGTAATGAATCGTTACCAAGTATAATTGATGTAATTTCTGATGTATCGGCAACAGCAAACTCTTTGTTTGATGGATTAAAAGTACTTGAGCCAAAATGGAATACAACAAAATATATTGCAATCCCAATAAGCATTATAAACCAAATATACTTCCGAATAAAAAGGTTTAATTTCATTGTGTTTTATCTAGCGTACTTTCTTTTTCTGATATAGAACCAAATAAGTCCACCCAAAATTAGAATTGCTGATGGTGTTATTAAGTTGATAAGTTGCCACTTAAGGCTCGATTCAGCTATCTTCTTCTTATCGAGCATTCTTAGCTTAAAGTCTCGAACTCTAAGGTTCATCAACCCACGTTCATCATCGAGGTATTTGACCATATTCATCACAAGCTCTTTGTTGCCATAGGTTACTTTGGTAAACCTATCAAATCCTAGAGGAGAAATGTAGGCTCCATCTGCCCTTCGTCGAACATCATTTCGAATAATATCAGCATCCGAAACAACAATCATTTTTGTAAATTCGCTATTGGCCTTCAAATCAAAGGGGCGTCCATGGTTCAACTTTGATAAAGGTCGATTCTGAAAAACCGATTCAAAATTGCCTTCGAGCAAAACTGCAACAGGAATATTTGCATGTCTAAAATCACGCTGTAATGGGCTTCGGTTGATCTCTTCAAGGCTAACAAACATCGGAACATTTAATATTCTGGAGCTAGGCGATGTAGTTAAGAGAATTGTTTTCTTTACTTTAGAGTTACCTCCAACAGTATCAATAGGGCTAACAAACTGTGCCTTAACCATGTTTAGGTTACGAGTAATTGGGGTTTTAGGCGATGATGAAATTAAAGGATAGTAAACCCATGGTGATGGAACAAAGTTTGAATTTTGACCTGGTAACGACGCATTAACAGGAATTACTGCGCATTGAATATCCTGAATAAGAGAAGGATTAAGCCTAACTCCATATCTAAATAGCTGATCGTCTAAGTTATGCTGATTAAAATTAGCTAAAGTAGTAGCTCCTGTTGAAAGGCTATCGACATTAACCGAAACTGGGTCGACAAACCAAAGCACTTTCCCTCCCTTCATAATAAATTGGTCAATAACCAACTTATCAGCCTCAGGGATTTGGGTTGTTGGCCCAGCAATAATTACTACATTATAAGGATCGAGTGCCGTAATATCACCATTTATCTCAACCCTAAACGTTTCGTAATACTCCGATAAACTTTTATCAATATCGCCCGATTCGTACTGATCTAACTCACCATGACCAAGTATAAAAGCAAGTTTAGGTAGTTTATCGGTATTTAGCTTAATAATGGCATCGATTAAGTAGAATTCAAAGTTTTGAATTGAAAGGTTGATATTCTCGTCGCCTGATAAAGCAGGGTTATTATGCAAAAGGTTAATAGCAATTTCTTTACCCCTGTATGAAATTAAAACCCCTGGGTAAAGGAGCTTTTGCGCTTTACCTCCATCCTTTTCGCGAACCTGAATATTAGTAGGCTCCAAACCCTTTGCAATTAAATCTTTAAATAGAGTTTCTCGAACTTTAGGATCAGTGCTTTCCGAAGGGTTAATAAATTCGTATTGAATATTTTCTCCAGCATATACTCTAAACTCATCCAATGACTCTTTAAGCGACTTCTGCATCCTTTTAAAACCAATGGGCATATCGCCATCGAGGTAAACCTTAAAGTAAGCAATATCATTTAAGCCCTTTAGCGTATTCTTTGTTACACTTGATAGGGTATATTTTTTTTCAGACGTAAGATCAATCCTCCAATAAACAATGCTTGAAATATAGCTAATAACAATAATTGAAGTTATTGCTATTAATAGTTGAGTAATATTCCTTTTCTTTTCAATACGTGGCATAAAATATAAGCAAATTAAACTATACTGATATTAAATTGGAATAATGGAGTATTGGAATGCTGGGAATGTCAAAAAAGCAAAAAGATAGCAAAGTAGTCTTCGCTATTACGTTCCGCCTTTTCTTCCATTGTTCCATCATTCCACAAATCCTTCCATTTACCATTTTCTGCTTTGAATCTTAATCCGAGTTGCAATTATAAAGAGCGTTGACAAACATACAAAGTAAATAACATCGCGTGTATCAATAACGCCTCGGCTCATAGAACTATAATGCTCGTTAATACCCAGTTGAACCAAAAAGTACTTGAAATCAGAAAAAATACTAAGCGATGCTATAGCATCAAATCCACTGAATATAAATAAAGAGATTACAATAGCAAATAAGAACGATAA
>JBPXJX010000320.1:0-2109 GCA_051715525.1 Bacteroidales bacterium | reverse complement strand
CAACCCTGATTTTGATATACATACGCTTCATTTTACATCATCGCACGTATTAAGTACACCTGCCGAGGGCGCAAACACTTTACGCTGGATGGCTATTATGGCAAACCGTGTTAGCTGCGATTTGTCAGCATCAACTGGTATTCATGATGGTTCTGGAGTTATTAAGCAGCTGCTTGCTGGTGCAAAAACGGTTCAGCTCTGTTCGACTCTTTATAAAAATGGAAATAAGCAAATAGGAATTATGCTGGGCGAATTAGAGAATTGGATGGCTGAGCACGATTATAGCACTATTGATGAGTTTCGAGGAAAAATGAGCCAATCGAAAACATTCGATCCTAAAGTTTTTGAACGTGTTCAGTTCATGAAGTACCTAAGAAATAGAGATTAAAAAGTGCCTAGAGTACTTAAAGTGCCTAAATTAAAACTCAAAATACTCAAGGCAATTAGGCACTATACTTGTTAATATAATTGCTAATTTGTTAATAGTTTAAAATTATTTAAGACTAGATATCATCAAATTATAGCTAAGTTTGCATAAGATGTAGATTAGAGATGAAGGAAGATAGAGAATTTGGCTTTAATGAGATTGAGACTTTTGAACTAGTTCAGAAGTACGAAGAGTTTATTCGCCAGAATAAGAGTTTCTTTTTTGATGTGATTGAATTCGAGGTTATAATTAATTACTATCTCGATAATGAGGAGCATATTAGTGCAGCCGAAACAATTAATACTGCTATTGCTATGCATCCCTACTCTACAGAACTACTATTGCTTAAGGCTGAGCATCTTACTGATAATGAGTTTTACGACGAAGCATCTAAAATTCTTGATTATCTCGAAAAAGTACATACTGAAAAATCAGAAGTGATGTATCTTAAAGGCCAAATAGCCTTTAATCATGGTGATTTAATTAAAGCAGAAGAGCACTTTAAGGTTTCAATTGAAACCTGTAGTGAGGATAAATCGGAACTTCTTTATCGAATTTCAAATATATACTTTCTTGCAGATGAGCTAAATACTGCAATACGATATCTTCTTGAGCTACACCGTTTAAACCCAACCCATTTTGCTGCTTTATTCGACTTGGGTTTTGGTTATGAAAAGGTTAACGATTTTGAAAAAAGTTGCTTTTACTACAATAAACTACTTGATGTATACCCATTTACTCAAAATGTTTGGTATAATTTGGGCATCGTTCTTACTAAACAGGGTAAATTTGATGCAGCAATTGATGCCTACGATTATTGTATTGCCATTGACCCCGATTACCTTTCGGCATATCATAATAAAGCCAACACCCTAGCATCAATCGAAAGATATAACGAGGCTGTGAAAGTATTTCAAGAGCTATACGAAATAGAACCTGAAAATCCACGAGTTGTTTGCTCTTTAGGCGAGTGTTACGAAAAACTTGAGAATTACGAGCTGGCCTTAGAGATGTATAACAAGACTATTCAATTAGATCCTGCTTTCCCCGATGCATACTATGGCATAGGAATTATTATGAACGAGCGGAAACAGCCAAACCTAGCACTTGATTTCATTAAAAAGGCTATTGCCCTAGAATCAGAAATGTATGATTTTTGGCTTGGACTTGGTAAGGTTTACTATGAAATGAATATGGTTGAAGAGGCCCTTTCAGCATATCGTCAAGCTACTATGCTTAATCCCGATGAACCTGATGCATACCTTGCCTTAGCCGAAATCTATCTTTACCAAGAGAAATTTAGGGATGTTGAGTACCTTTTTGATGAGCTGGGACAAAAATTCGATAGCAACGCCTCAATGAAAGTGCTTAATGCAGCTGCACTCTACCTATCGCATCGAAGGAAAGAGGCGCTTGATGAGCTTAAGGTGGCAAAACGTTTAGATCCCTCATCAATCGATGATTTCTTTAGCATCGTTTCTGTTATTAACGATGATGAGTTTGTGGATCAAACCAAGCAATTGTAGAGTCTATTATTGTATTGAAAAAATTCAGTTTGCAAAACTGACTACTCTTTGTACTTGAAATATCCCTACAAACATCTATATTTGACAATCAAACTTGAAAAATTATTACTATGAACTTTGAAATTCCTTATATACCTGAACGCCCTTCGAAACCAA
>JBPXJX010000319.1:0-2470 GCA_051715525.1 Bacteroidales bacterium | reverse complement strand
TGAATTCTCTAAGGTTTACGCTAAAAATCTTAATAAGAAGTTAGTGCCTTCAAATGATTTTGCAGGCTTTATTGGTAATGGCCATTTCATGCGCGATCTTTTATTTGGAATTAAACAAGCGAATGATTTATCTAAAGACTTCTCTTTTGCAGAATCAATCTATATTGTAAATAGAGTTAGTCAAGATTTCCTTATCCGTCCAATGGGTATTTTCCAGCTAATGGATTATGTTGGGGTTGACGTTTGTCAAAGGATTCTTCAAGTAATGAGTTCAAGGCTTAGTAATCATGCTCTGCATAGCGAACTAATCGATAAGTTGATGAGCCTTGGTGTTAAAGGTGGTCAGAATTCAGATGGTTCTCAAAAATCAGGAATTCTACTTTATGAGAAGGGTAAACCAGTTGCTATCTACGATCCTGGTGTTAAGGATTACGTTCATATCGAATCGTTCCGTGCAACCGTTGATGGAAAACTCGGTAAATTGCCAAATTCCCACAAACCTTGGAAGGATGTTGTTGGAAATAAGCAGAAGGATGGACTTCTTAGGGGTTATTTTGATGAGCTAAAGTCATTAAATACTCTCGGCTCAAAGCTTGCAAAGGAGTATCATTTAACCTCAAAAAATATTGGTTTGAACCTTGTTAAGGATGGCATTGCCGATAACGATGAGAATGTAAATACGGTTATGTTAACAGGATTCTTCCATGCATATGGACCTATCAATAATTACATGGATTAATTGGTTGTAAAAAAGATTGTTATGAAGAGAAAAATATACATGACAGCGGGGTATAACACCGTGTCGCTAGGAACAGGAAGAAAAGAGTTTAACCCAAAAAAGCCACGCCCAGGGATTGAGCATTACATCAAAGAGGCTGGTCAAGCAACTGTAAAGGCCGTTGGTGGAGCAAAGAACGTTGATGAGGGGGTAATTGGTAACTTCATGGCTTGCCGTTTTGTTAAACAGGCGCATCTTGGAGCTTTTATGCCAATCATCGATGATGGATTGCGCTATAAACCTTCGCTTCGCGTTGAGGGTGCTTGCGCATCGGGCGGTTTGGCTCTTGTTTCAGGAATGCGTTCAATTCTTTCCGAAACTGCTGATGTTGTGTTAGCCATGGGAGCAGAGGTGCAAAACACTGTTAAAGCAATTTACGGTGCTGATATTCTTGCTGGCGCAGGCTGGTTTAAGGAACGCAAAGAGGGTCATGCTTACTTCTTCCCTGGTCAATTTAGCAATAGAGCCGGAGCATATTTTGAGAAATATGGAAGAGAGAAAACCCGTCAGGCATTTGCCGTTTGGTTTAAGAATGCCATTGAAAATGCAAGGCTTTGCCCAACTGCTCAAGAGTATGAAAATAAAGTGGCAGATTTAATTGCTCTTGGTTTAACTGAACCTAACCCAAAGGGATTTACTGATCATCTAAATGTATTCGATTGCTCTAAAGTTTCCGATGGCGCATCGGCAATTGCCATTTGCTCCGAACAGGGACTTGCAAAAGCAGGTATCTCAAAAGCCGATGCTGTTGAGGTTGTTGGTTGGGCCCAAATAGTTGAGAATATCACCGAAAAACCAAGAGATTTAACGGAACTATCAACCATTAAAGCGGCTGCTAAAAAAGCTTTAGATTTGGCAAATATCACAATTAACGATTTAGCAACCATCGAGGTACACGATTGCTTTACAGTAGCTGGTCTACTAAGCGTTGAGGCACTTGGTTTTGCTAAGCCAGGCGAAGGTCCTGATTTCGTTATTAACGGCAACACTGCTCGAAATGGCCGAATTCCAATCAATACAACAGGTGGACTAATTGGTTGGGGACATCCTACCGGAGGAACAGGTGTTCACCAAGCAGTAACAATTTGGGAACAGCTAACAGGTAAGGCTGGTGCTGCTCAAATTGATATTCCAAAAGATAAACCCTATGGAATGACTATCAACATGGGTGGCGATGATAAGACTGTAGTGGCAATCGTTTATAAAAAGTGTCAGTAGTAAAAGATTATCACATCAACTAAAATTGAATATATGGATTTTGAGTATTCAGAAGAGCAGCTGATGATTAAAAAGACTGCTCGTGATTATGCACAGCGTGAACTTTTTAAAGATGTGATAGAGCGCGATACTAAAGCAATTTATCCAACCGAGCACATTAAGAATATAGCCCAATTGGGCTTGTTAGGTATGCTAATCAGTCCAGATTACGGTGGAGTTGGTGTCGATAACGTTTCATATACACTTGCACTTGAGGAGATTGCAAAAGTTGACTCTTCCATTGCAGTAATAATGTCAGTGCATAACTCATTAACTGCTTATGGTATAGAAACATTTGGTTCAAAAGAGCAGAAAGAGAAATACTTGCCATTGTTAGCAAGTGGTGAAAAAATTGGGGCTTTCCTATTAAGCGAACCTGATGCTGGTTCAGATGCTTCTTTCCAAAAAACAACTGCTATTGATAAAGGCGATTAT
>JBPXJX010000318.1:0-2273 GCA_051715525.1 Bacteroidales bacterium | reverse complement strand
GAAAAAGTATCAAAACGGACAATCGAGGATTTAGTTTCGTTAATGCAATAGCAAACTCTTTTCAAAACCTAATCGCAAAATCAGAATTATTCCATTACTTTGCATTTGTAATCAAAAACACCTGTTTAAGTATAAAAATGGCTAAGCAACAAGAAGATAAACCTATTGAAAAAAAGGCCGAACCAGAGATTCAGAAAAAATCATTTTTTAAAGATGAGCGAGTAAGGTTCACTGCTGGTGTTTTTACAATCTTTTTTGCAATTTATCTTTCCATTGCTTTCGTTTCTTACTTATTTACTTGGCAAGTTGATCAAAGTTTTGAATGGCAAAACATTTTTTCAGGTTCTGATATTAAAGTCCAACACTGGACAGGTAAAATTGGGGCATCGTTCTCGGTACAATTTATGAATCGTTGGTTTGGGATAGCTTCCTTTAGTTTTCCATTCATCATAGGATTATTAGGACTTAGATTATTAAAAACCAGACCCCTCCCCTTTCGTAAAACAACCTTCAAACTTTTAATCGGAACAGTTCTATTATCACTTGTACTTGGATTCCTGTTTCAGACAGCAGGCGGTTTTTTGGGTAGCGGTTTAGGGGGAGCTCACGGACTTTTTGTTACTAATTGGATTTCGGCGTTAGTTGGAAAGATTGGGACAGCATTTCTTCTATTACTATTCTGTATTGCCTACACTATTTACATTCAGCCAAATTCTCTTCACTGGTTTAACATGATCTATGGTAGGATACTATTGCTATTTAAACCAAAAGAAAAACAAGTGGATGAGACCTCAGAGGAAACAACTATCATAAAAACAACTGTAATAAATAGTCAAGGAGAGATTCTTACTTCGGGCGATAAACTCATCGAGGATGAAGATGAAGAGACAGATGAAACCAACAATAATGATATACTTATTACCGAACATCCTGTTTATGAAGATAAGCTAATTGATACAAACAAAGAAGAACTTACACAAGAAGAGCCGCTCGAAGAGGAAGAATCGAATTTAGTAGAAGTAGAATTCAACAGAAATATTGAGGAAACTACAGGTTCTACCCACCAAATACAAGCCATAATTGCACCTGAAGGTGAAGGTGATGTTGAGCTGACCATTGAGTCAGTTCAGGAAATGGAAGCCAATGGATCGGTAATTGACAACCAAGAACTTTACGACCCAACCCTTGAACTATCGAGTTACCAAAGACCTCCAATAGAAATACTCGAGGAGTACAAAAATCAAGAGGCCCCAGTTACAAACGAAGAGCTAATTGCTAATAAAAACAAGATTGTTGAGACCCTTGGTAACTACAAAATTCAGATTGATAAGATAAAGGCAACCATTGGCCCAACAGTTACTCTTTACGAAATAGTTCCTGCGCCAGGTGTTCGTATCAGTAAAATTAAAAATCTCGAGGATGATATAGCCCTTAGCCTTGCAGCGTTGGGGATTCGAATTATTGCACCTATTCCAGGTAAAGGAACAATAGGCATTGAGGTTCCGAATCAAAAACCAGAGGTTGTGTCGATGCATTCAATTATAAAATCGGCAAAATTTCAAGAAAGTAAACACGAGTTACTAATTGCTCTTGGAAAAAACATATCCAACGAAACATTCATCCTCGATTTAACCAAACTCCCCCACCTTCTTGTTGCAGGTGCAACAGGGCAAGGTAAATCGGTTGGGTTAAATGCTATAATTACTTCGTTACTTTATAAGAAACACCCATCGCAGCTAAAGTTTGTGCTAATCGATCCTAAAAAAGTTGAATTAACACTTTACAGCCGTTTAGAACGACATTTTCTTGCCAAACTTCCCGATTCAGACGAAGCAATTATTACCGATACACAAAAAGTTATTTACACACTAAACTCATTGTGTATTGAGATGGATCAGCGTTACGAATTGCTAAAAACAGCTCAAGTAAGAAATATCAAGGAGTATAACGATAAATTTACTGCTCGTAGGCTTAATCCTAATAAAGGCCACAAATTTTTACCTTACATTGTAGTTGTTATCGACGAGTTTGCTGACTTAATAATGACTGCCGGTCGTGAAGTGGAGACACCTTTAGCTCGCTTAGCACAACTGGCACGTGCAATTGGTATTCATTTAATCATTGCAACCCAACGACCCTCTATTAACATCATTACAGGAGTTATTAAAGCTAACTTTCCTGCGCGAATTGCATTTCGAGTATCATCGATGATTGACTCGCGTACGATTCTCGATCATCCTGGTGCAAACCAATTGATTGGACGTGGCGATATG
>JBPXJX010000317.1:0-2716 GCA_051715525.1 Bacteroidales bacterium | reverse complement strand
TATTCAGCAATCTCCGCTTTCGTTTTCCGTTGGTCCAGTAACGTCTCGATTTTTATCCTCTCTTCAAATGTTAATCGATGATACTTGCTCATGTTGCAACTTGTTCTTTAACAAAGTTGCGTTAGATTTTTGAACCTGCGTCGTAGAACTTTGCAAAGTCGTAACGGATGCCAACAAGTAATTTAACCTTATTCGTGATCGAATAGTCATCCTGAGCATAGAATCCATAAAAGTTCATTTTGCCGTTATTATCAACCCTGTCGGTTGATGTGTAGTAGATATCGGATGCATCAACTTGTCCATTGCGAATATCGAAACCAGTAGTAAACGAATGTTTGCTAATTGAATAGTTTACACTCGATAGCAGGCCTAAATCTCGGCGAATTGAGAGTACATTGTACCAAGTATAGTCATCCTTTTTGCTCTCGTTTACCTTCATGTAATGCTCGTCGATATAGAAGATAGATGTATTCCATTTCACTCCTCCTATTTTTCCGTTTAGGTTTGTTCTCACCTGATAGGTGAGATATTCTGTTGTATTCCCTTCAGGTTGATAAACCTTTTCTCCTGTCCCTCTTAACCCATCGTAAATGCTGAGGTTGACCTCGGCGTTTAATTTCTCATTGTTTAAATAGCCAACCTTAAAGTTGAGGGCTTTCTCATCAACATTTGATTTTATAATAAAAGGATTTATGTTTTGGTCTTCCTCAGATTGGGTAATATAACCATCACTCTTTTGGTAAAAGCCATTTGATGTCCAGTAAAAACCTTTATTCATCTCTTTCCCAATTTTCCCGGCAAGGTTTACTCTTGCTATTTTGGTATTGAAAGTGCCATATTCGGCAGAGATATTGCCCTCAAAAAGTTTAGTTGGCTTATGCGTAATTACATTGATAATTCCACCCATGGCATTCCCGCCATAAAGTGCTGAACCGGGACCTTTAACAACTTCAACTTTTTCAACTTCGGCTGTAGAAATCAAATTCCAATTTACAGAGCCACCATCGGCTTTGTTTACAGGTATTCCATCGAGAAGGACTAGCGTACGAGCCTGTTCGTTTCCGCTTAGCCCGCGCATGGTAACCGATGATTTTGTTGAGAAAATACCGAATGAACGGCTTACGTTAACGCCCGGCAGTAATTGTAGCGATTCATCGATATTTGGGCTAGCAATCATCTGTAGCCTTTCTGACGAAATCATGTTAATTCTTCCTGGAATCTGACTAATTCTATTCTCCGTTCTTGTGGCCGATACCACAACCTCGTCGAGTGAAACATCTTCTTTTGTTAGTTGAATATCTATTTTTATAGACTCATTATCAGCAAGTAAAACCTCTTTTACTTGCTTTTCATATCCAACGCTTGAGTATGTAACTGAATATTTTCCTTGTTTTGAAAGGTCTATTTCGTAATAGCCATAATTATCGGTTACTGTTCCTTTATTTTCAATAATAACGTTAACGCCTAATAGGGGCGAACCATTCTCAGAATCCCTTACAAACCCTGAAATACTCTGAGCCTTAACAAGAATTGGTAGTAAAAATATTATAAGTAGTTTTAGTTTCATGGCTATTTCTATTTTTGAATTTTTACCTCAATTTCCATATAGCCATTAGTTGTTAAATCGGCATGTAAAACCCGAATTAACCCGTATTTCCCATCTTCTGTTTTTACAGGAATAATTTTACCTGCAGTGCAGTATTTGCATAAACCGCTAACTTTTTCAGGTTTGTATGATGCAACCAAAAGGCTATCGGTTGTTGCTTTCTCAAATTTTTCTGCTGACACTAAATTATTGTCAGATGAGAAGTAATCGTACAACGACAATCTTTTTGTAGGCCAAGGTTCAATTTCGGGATATCGATCTGCTGCAGTTATTGAACTACTTCCTGTATACCCTGGGCAGCATAGAGTGGGCGAATCGTTCCCGCTCGTAACATAGAAGAATCCAACTAAATCGATATCTGCTTCATGTCCAGTAACACTGCTTTTTGTATAACGAATTCCAGTATGTAGATCAAGGTAATTGGGGTATTCGGTATTGTTTTGTAAACCAATTTTTAATGATGGGTAATAGTAGATTTGACCATAATCGTAGCCGATACCTAAATTTACTGTTAAAGAAACACTTGCAGAGTCGCGGTTGGAATTCATAATAAAAAACGTCCAAATCTCTTGTTCTGCAAGTGATTTATTAAACTCAAAATCTTGAACAAGACTATCTTTTAAGTATATTCCTTGATCTTTTTCGGTTATTAATTTGCCATCGGCAATTCGTTGAATTCTTAGGTTGGTAATATACCCATCTTCGTTGGTGATTTTTATGCCGAACCTAAGCTTGCCTCCAGCGGGAATTTCTTGAAGGTCAGGTGTGTATAACCCTCCGGTTTTAAGTGTTATTATTGGTTTTGGGTTTTCCTCATTATCTTTTTTACAGCTGAGCAGTGTAAAGAAGGAAAGAATAAACAACCCAAGTAATAGGTATTGTTTTTTCATCGCTTTAAAAATAAATTGGCTGCAATCTTTAAAGAGAGCAGCCAATGTTATTAATAGGGAATTGTTATTTTCTGAACTTTAAAATTACTTGAACAGAGCCATCGGCACCTTGTACAACGTTTGTTACTTTGAATAATCCGTAAACGTTATCTTGAGTTTTAAATGCATAGATATTGTCAACTACTAAATTTTTAGCTTTTTTATTTCCTGATGTCATACA
>JBPXJX010000316.1:0-3726 GCA_051715525.1 Bacteroidales bacterium | reverse complement strand
TGAAATATTTAATGAACTCTTTTACCTTTTGCTGGAAGTTTGGGTGAATATCGGCCATTAAGCCACCAGGACAATAGTAACTTTGGATTAAACGGCTACCAGTTGTCTCCTCGAAAATATCGAGAATTTTTTCACGATCGCGAAGTCCATAGAAGAAACAGGTTAACCCGCCAAGGTCCATACCAAATGAGCACCACCATAATTGATGCGAAGCGATCCTCGCTAGCTCATCCATGATAGTGCGAATCACCTTTACTCTTTCGGGAACTTCGATATCAAGTGCTTTTTCAACAGCAAGGCAAACTGCAGCATTATTCATATGTGCAGAGAGGTAGTCGAGCCTATCGGTAAGGTGGATGATTTGCTGATAGGTCATTGATTCTGACATCTTCTCGATTCCACGATGGATGTAGCCACAATGTGGTTCAACTTTATTAACGATCTCACCTTTAAGCGATAGAACAAGCCTTAACACACCATGGGTTGATGGGTGTTGAGGTCCCATGTTAATGGAAATCTCTTGGTCGTCAGCCTCTTTTAATATTATCTCTTCAGTCATAATTTAAGTGCCTAAAGTGTCTAGGTTACCTAGTATTTCGCATTTGCAGAGTTTTCGTAATCCTTACGTAAAGGATAACCGCTCCATTCCTCATCGAGGAAAATTCTGCGTAAATCGGGGTGGTTAGTAAATTTGATTCCCAAGAAATCGAATGCTTCTCTTTCATGGAATTCAGCAGTTCTCCATATATCACAAACAGTTGGGATTTCTGGATTTTGCTTATCAGTTGATACTTTTACAACCACTACATGGTGATAGGTAGTTGAGTCGAAATGGTAAACAACCCCTAGGTTATCGCCATAGTCAACACCGGTTAGGTTAAATAGATAGTCGAAAGCCAACTCTTTGCTCTCCTTTAACCCTTTAGCAAGGTTATACCATTTTTCGGGAGCAACAGATACGTTTAAGTACTGCTTACCCTCTTCGATGGTAGCGGTTGGTTCAAGCTTTGCTATGCTATCTTTCAATTCCTGGTTTGTCATACGTTCAGGATGAAATCGTTATTTATCTTTTTTAATAAATGCGCTCTCAGTCTTAATCTTGCGCTGAAGTTGCATTACTCCGTAAAGCAATGCTTCTGGTCTTGGAGGGCAACCTGGAACGTAAACATCCACAGGAATTACCTTATCAACACCCTGCACAACAGAATATGAGTTAACGAATGGACCACCAGAAACTGCGCAAGCACCCATAGCAATTACATACTTTGGATCTGGCATTTGGTCGTACAAACGCTTAAGTACAGGAGCCATTTTTGGAACTATCGTTCCGGCAACCACAATTACGTCGGCCTGACGGGGGCTGGCACGGTAAACCTCTATCCCGAAACGGGCAAAGTCGTGACGTGCTGCACCGGTTGCCATCATCTCAATACCACAACAACTGGTAGCAAAGGTCAAAGGCCAGATGCTATTGCTCCGACCCCAATTGATTATACCATCGAGTGTTGTGAAAAGAATGTTACCGCCTGATTGCTTGAAGAGTTCGAGGCCTTCATTATCCTCAAAATCCTCATACTTCATGGATTTAATCTTTATTCCCATATCAACGCCTTTTTCTTCCAGGCATACATTAGGCCTAGAACAAGTACAAAGAAGAATATCACAATTTCAATGAATGCTGCCATCCCTAAATCTCTCATAACAACCGACCATGGGAAAACAAAAACTGCTTCCACGTCGAACACTAGAAAGATAATGGCAAATAAGTAGTAACCTACGTTAAATTGTAACCAGGTTAAACCTTTTGTTGGGATACCGCACTCGTAAGGATCGTGCTTAACTAGATTGGTTGACGAGGGGGCAGCATAATTCGAAAAGATTATAGCACCTCCTACAAGTACAACCGCTACGATAAAGAATAGAATTAAGAATTCGCCACTCATAGCCTTAAATTTACAATGCGCAAATGTAAATTATCGATTTAACACTACCTAACACTTTAAACAATAACTAGGACAACTCAAACAATGATATATATCAACTTTTAATGTTTAAATTTGATTATCAATGTGTTTTACAATGCTATGTGTAATACTTTATATATATACATATAAATAAAAAGTCCTCACAAAAAAGGTGAGGACTTAAATATCAATCAATATTGCGATGAAGAATCCGGCTAATCCTTTTTCTTACTAAACAGAATCTTTATAAAAAAATAAGCCGTAAAGAAGATAATTACACCCCATACTAAAATTAGCGTTATCAATGCTGAAGTATTCATATAAATATTTTTTAAAGTGTATTATTTTTAAGTCGTCTACGGTAAGCGTAGTAAACCATGAAGCAAATTACTACGAATAGCGAAACTAAAAGTATTCGAGCCATATCGCTATAAAATACCTTATTAATTACTTTCCCCTTAAATATTGGGTCACCTTTTGCAACCTGTTGCTCAGGTTTAACTAGTACTTCAAATCCATCTTCAACAAGATACGTGGTAGATGAGCCATTGGCGCCATCTATTTGTAAGAAGTTTCGTTTATTCTCAACAATTACTCCCTTGGCCGTTCCTTCAACCTCAGAATAAAATTCATCTGCAAAGTACGTATTATTATAATCAACGCCTTTATGAAGTATTTGTCCCAAAATGCTTTCGCCGTGTAGCGACCATCCACTAAAGCTTAACTTGCTCCAGTCGTCTTTAGCCGGACGAATTAATGATGAAACAAAAACGATGATTAACACTACTGGAGTTACATACTTTAATACATATTTAAAGAATCGTGGAAGGTTTATATCAGCCCCTCTAGTAATCTCTTCCCAACCTCGGTCGAGTTTAAACACCCATGCAAACATAATTGCTTCAAGCATGGCAAAGATAAAAAGAGCAACTGTTCCTGCCCAGTAATCGTATTCATCAAATACACCCTGTTGGAAGTAGAGTACAGTTGGTAATCCAAGAAGCAATGTGATTACGCCAAAGCCTATAGCCGCCTTACCTTTTTTCCAGCCGAATTCATCTTGTAGGAACCCAACAACGGGAGTTCCCATTGCCAATGAAGATGTAATACCAGCAAAGAAAAGTAATCCAAAGAAAGCAACACCTGCTAAAGCCGACATTATTGGACCCCACTGCTCGAACAGGAATGGCATTGTTCTAAACCCAAGACCTAATCCTCCAAGATTAGTTAGCTCAACAACCCTGTCAATTCCAAAATAACCTATTGCTATAGGAATAATAATCGAACTCCCAAGAACTATCTCAACAAATTCGTTCATGAAACCTGCCGACATGGAGTTACATGCAATATCCTCATCCTTTTTTACATACGAAGCATATGCCTGAATACAACCCATACCAACCGAAAGAGTAAAGAAAATTTGTCCCGCTGCGGCTAACCAAACTTTCGGGTTGGCCAACGATGAATAATCAGGTGTCCAAAGGAAGTTAAGCCCCTTTAAGCCATCAAATGTTGCACCATCTTGCCCCGCTTTTAAGGTGATACCTTTTATTGCCAAGAAAATTCCAAATACAATAAGAAGTGGAACGCCAATTTTTGCAGCTTTCTCAATGCCTCCGCTTAGCCCCTTACTTAAAATCCAAACGTTAAGTGCAAGGCAAAGCACAAAAAATACTACTGCTTCGTAAGGAATTCCTGTGGTTGAAGTGGTTACATCGAGATAGCCGCTAAAGAACGAAGCAACCTGATGCTGGGTCATACC
>JBPXJX010000315.1:0-1131 GCA_051715525.1 Bacteroidales bacterium | reverse complement strand
TATGCTGTTCAGTCCATTGATAAGAAAGGCCATATTGGTATTACTACTTCAATAAATGATGATAAACTCGAACTTTCAATTGTTGATTCTGGTTGTGGGATTAGCGAAGAGCATCTTTCTAAAATTTTTGATCCTTTCTTTACAACAAAAGAAACTGGAGAAGGTACAGGCCTAGGCATGTCTATTACTTATAATATTATTCAGGAGTTTAAAGGAACTATTGAGGTTAACTCTGCTTTAAGATTAGGTACTCATGTAATTATTTCACTACCTATAAAAAGAGTATCGTAATTCATTCCTTTAAAGACTTCGAAAAGGAGCAGGATAGTTCAACTCTCGAAACGATTTATAACTTGCATAGTTGATAGATAAGCCATTCTAAAAGTTTTTTGTAATTTTGACACAATGCTGCAATTGGTCGTTAATATAATGATTGCAGAGACTACATTCGCGTTATATGAGAATAATATACATTCCTTTTAAAACCTTTGTTGCATTTATTGGTTTGACTATTTATTCAAGCAACCTTTGGGCTCAAGCTCCTAATTATCTCAACCATAAACTACCTGTTGAAGTTCGTGTTCAAGATTTGCTCAAAAGGATGACTTTAAGCGAAAAGGCATCGCAAGTTAATAATTCATCTCCTGCTATCGAGCGGCTAGGTATACCCTCATACAACTGGTGGAACGAGGCGTTGCATGGTGTTGCTCGCGCTGGATTGGCAACATCATTTCCTCAACCAATTGGACTTGCCGCAACGTTCAATAGCGATGCTATTTATCAAATGGGAGTTGCTATTAGCGATGAAGCTAGGGCTAAATATCATCAGTTTATAAAACAGGGGAAGCATGGTTTGTACGAAGGTTTAACTTTTTATTCGCCAAACATCAACATCTTTCGCGATCCGCGCTGGGGGCGTGGTCACGAAACTTATGGCGAAGACCCTTACTTAACAGGAACTTTGGGTGTAACGTTTGTAAAGGCCATGCAGGGGAATAACCCTAATTATTTTAAAACGATATGTACAGCAAAACATTTTGCCGTGCATAGCGGTCCCGAACCATCGAGGCACGAGTTTAATGCTCAGCCATTAAAGCAGGATCTTTGGGAAACCTATTTGCCAGCATTCAA
>JBPXJX010000314.1:0-4264 GCA_051715525.1 Bacteroidales bacterium | reverse complement strand
AACCAATAGAACTTACCTTTCAACTTCCTATTAAGGATATTAATACTAGTCAAATTAAGCTATTAAACCTGAAAGACTCTACTGAAATTAGCGGTATTAAGTTAGTGCAAGACTCAATAAAACCTCGAGTTTATAGTATATACAACTCTTGGGTCACAGATATGAAATACAGACTAATCGTTCTTCCAAATGCATTTAAATCTTATAGCAATTTAGTAAACGATACAGTTAAATTAGATTTTGTAGGAGCAGATCCGGAGAAGTACGGTCAAATTAACCTTACCCTTAAAAACAGTTCGAAACAGATAATTGTTGAACTGACAAATGAGAATAGGGATAAGGTATATGAAAGGAAAATTTCTAAGCATGGCGAAAAGGTTGTTTTCGATTATATAGCTCCTGGTAAATATACATTTAGGTTTATCGAAGATTCCAATGGTAATGGAAAATGGGATACTGGATGGTATCTTAAAAAAATCCAGCCTGAACAGGTATTTTACTACTTTGACCCTAAAACAAAGGGTATTCTTACGGTTCGTGCCAACTGGGAGAATGATATTTCATTTGATTTAGAAAAAGGAAAAAACAATTGAGTTATGTCTGTTCTACTTAATTTTGCTATGTTTCCAACCGATAAAGGCGATAGCGTTAGCCCTTATGTATCAAAGATTATTAAGCATATTCGCCATTCAGGATATGTTAACCAGCTAACTGCTATGGGAACGCTTATTGAGACCGAAACATTACCTGAGGCGCTTACGTTGATAAACGATGCCTATAAAATTTTAGAGGAAGACTGCGAAAGGGTATATATTACCGTTAATATTGATATTAGAAATGGGAAATCGGGGCGAATTGAATCAAAGATTCGTTCCATTGAAGATAAACTTGAGGGGAAAGACTAACTTAAAAGCATTATGATTAAACGCTATTTCATCATTTTTTTTATTTTAATTCCAGCATTTAGCGGAGCTCAGCTCTATATTGGGGCTAAAGTGGGCTACTCACCTTTGTCAACGGTTTCATTTAAGCCTAGCAAAGATGCAACCCCATTTTATGGTGGCAAACCTGATTTTGGACTAATCGTGAAATATTTCGATCAAAAGTGGTTTGGTTTACAGGCCGAAGTGAACTTTACTCAGCGCGGATACAATGCTCCATTTAAAGAGATTTACAAGGAAAGACATGTAAGTGATTATATAGAAACGCCCTTTCTTACGCAGTTACAAATTGGTTTTATTGGTATAAAAGTACATGCTCAAGCAGGATTTTATTTAGCCTATCTATTAAACTCTAAACATGGAGTTGATTCAACCGGGACAATGGTTTTAAAGCCCTATAGTATTGATATGCTCCGCGATAATCGGTTCGATTATGGGTTAGTTGCTGGTGGAGGTCTAAGCAAAGAGTTTAAATGGGGGGTTATTCAAGTTGATATTAGGATTCAATATGGTTATGGCGACATTTATAAACATAGCTACAAGAATAATCCTTATCAATCTAAGGCAATTGTTCAGAATGTAAGTATCAGCTATTTATACAATATTAGCAATTTATTTAAAAAGCAAAAGCAGGAGATAAACCCTTAAAAAATAGGTTATGCGCATTGCATTCTTAGTATTCATTATAGGTTTTTTTGTTCAAGAGAGTTATTCTCAAGTAGGATATACCCAGGAAGGAATAGCATCGGTTTATGCTGAGAAGTTTGAAGGAAGAACAACCGCTTCGGGCGAGAGTTATAGTTTTCGAAAGGCTACTTGTGCACATTTAAACCTTCCATTTGGCACTTTAGTTAAAGTTACCAACCTTAACAACAATCAAAGCATTGTTGTAAGGGTTAACGATAGGGGGCCATTTGTTCCCGATAGAATAATCGATTTAAGTCGCTCGGCAGCAGAGAAACTTGGATTTTCATCCACTACAAAGGTTAAGTTAGAAGTTGTTGAAGGCCCATCAAAGCTTAATACTAAACAATCAACTCAAATAGTACAATCAACCAGTCAGTCAAATAACCAAACAGTCATACTTTCAGCAAATAGCAAAGTAAATCCTACAAGTCAAACGCAGCTAATAGAAAACGAACTATTTGAGTTAAAAGTAAACCTTATTGAACCAAAAGGTTTCACAGTGCAGATTGGAAGCTACAAAGAGCTCGTTAATATGCTCCGAATTGCTGATGACTTAAAAAATTCGCTCAATAAGGATATCAAGGTTCAGGTAAGCACTACAAACGACGAGAAGATTTATCGGCTGTTCGTTGGTAGTTTCGATACACGAAAAGAGGCTGAAGCATTTAAAGAAAAGGCAGCAAAAATTTATCCCGATTGCTTTATTGTGGAGTTGAAATAATATCATTGACAATAATCAATCTTTAGTGCTACAATTTTTAGCTAAACAGTAGTTTAACTTATTAAAAATAAAATTATCTTGCCAACCTAATATTTTAAATTATGAAAAGAGTATTTTTTATTTCAATTTGCTTTTTATTTTGGTTGTCGGCATCGGCTCAAGAGGAGAATAAAGTTGTTGGCACATGGCTAACTCAGTATGGCGACTCAAAAGTAACTATAAGGAAAGGAGATGATGGGAAATACATCGGAGAGATTACATGGCTAAAAGAGCCTAATCGCGATGGAAAACCTAAAGTTGATTATAAAAATCCTGACGTAAAACTTCAATCACGGCCAACACTAGGTTTGGCTATTCTTACAGGCTTCGTTTATAACAAGGATGACAAAGAGTGGGCTGATGGTAAGATCTACGACCCCAAAGAAGGGAAAACCTATAAATGTTTAATGTGGTTTGAGGATGATGCCAATAAATTGCATGTAAAAGGATATATTGGATTCTCAATGATTGGGAAAGAAGTGGTTTGGACTAAAGAGAAATAGTTTATATGGCAATCCGGGTACTTACCGATTTTATCCGGCTTTTTTATCCTAACCTTTGCATGGTTTGCCATAACGATCTTGCAAAGGGTGAGTCGGTAATTTGTATCAAATGTCTTTACCACCTTCCTCGTACTAAGTACTGGAATAAACCTGACAATCCGGTTGCAAAAATATTTTGGGGGCGAGCATATGTTCAAAATGCTTGCTCCTTTTTCTTTTTTGCAAAGGGAAGTGGTTATAGAAAGTTGTTACATCAGCTCAAGTACAACGGTAAAAAAGAGGTGGGTTTTGCACTTGGGCGGGAGTTTGGGCTTGAACTCAAAAAGGTTAGCGACTATCAAAATATCGATTTTATAGTGCCTGTACCGCTTCACCCAAAACGATATAAACAACGAGGCTACAATCAAGCCGAAGAGATTGCAAAAGGGCTAAACGACAGCATGGGAATCCCAATCTCTACTGATAATCTAATTCGTAGTGGTTATACCGAAACCCAAACCCGGAAAACTCGAACCCAAAGGGTTGAAAACGTTTCGAAGGCTTTTAAATTAGCAAATCCCGATCAGTTCAAAGGAAAACATCTGCTAATTGTTGATGATATTGTAACCACAGGCGCAACGCTCGAGGTATGCGCAAGCACAGTTCTTGAGGCCGAAGATGCAAAGGTCAGCATTGTAACCCTAGCCTACACATCACTCTAACCTTTTTCTCCCCAACGAAACATCTCGCTTTCAAACCCAAGAATATCTAAAACTCTATTCACCAGGGTCAGTTCAAGCTCTTCTTTACTATTGGGTTTACTGTAAAATGATGGGCTTGCCGGATAAATAATTCCTCCGGCAAGAGTAACTAACTTCATATTTTCGATATGAATTAGGTTTAATGGAGCTTCGCGAGTAACGAGAATCAGTTTTCGCCTTTCTTTTAGCATCACATCTGCTGCGCGCGAAATTAGATCTTCACTTGTACCTGAAGCTATTCGACCTAGCGTACCCATAGTACATGGGATAATAACCATGCTTTCGAAACCAGCAGAACCCGATGCAACAGGGGCAAAGTAATTATCATTAGAGTATAGTTGTACATTTGAGGGTATTTCAATATCACCAACCTCATATTCCCAAACCTTTTTTCCGCTTTCGGAGAAAATAACCGATGCTTCAACAATCTCATTTTTTAGAGATGCTAACTTTTTAAGTAGATGTTTTGCGTATATCGACCCGCTTGCACCTGTAACCGCAACAACTATTTTTCGTGGCATGATAAATCCTTTTTTGCAAATATATACGAATTAATGGGCAATTGAGAAACATTCATTTTGGTAAATTGTTTTCACAATAATGAAACCATTAGCTAACTTAGCGAGAGATTAA
>JBPXJX010000313.1:0-1984 GCA_051715525.1 Bacteroidales bacterium | reverse complement strand
TAATATATTGAATTCTAAGAATCAACGAAATCTTGAATATAGCGGCGACTATTCTCAAAGTACATATGATTATTATCAAAAGCGAACTATATATTTTGGGTGTGTATTAACGATCAGGTAGTTATCAAAGTGTTTAATATTCATTAAAAGCACTAAATTGCAGAATTGATGCTTTTGCAATGCAGCGTAAATGGGTTTATCGACTTGGGATTATTATCTTGCTTTTTGCTACACTTAAAGCGCCATTATCATATATTCTATTTGGTGTTACAGCAAAAGGTAAGGTGGTTGAGCTTGTTTTTGAGAAATCAGGAATCGGGTTACTATTCCCATCATCAACATATCCTCGTATCGAGTATGATTTTCAGGGTAAAACTTACTCGATGCTAGGCGATGAGAATGAGCATCTATTGTTGGGTGAATCAGTTAATGTGGTCTTCTTTAAGAATAATCCTACACAGGCTAAAATTAAAACATTTAGTAGCCTATTTCTTGAAGCAATTATAGTAATACCCATTGGGTTACTTATTTGGTGGGCGTTTTTCAAAAGCTATCCAAAGATGTTCGTCAAGCCTAGGGCTCGAGAATGGTATGACGACTTGTTAAATAGTGGTAAGAGGCAGAAAGAAGATAATTCGAACTAAGTATTTATCACGCTAGTGTAAAATATTCTTCATCTTGGGTTAATATGTGCTTAATAAGGCCAAGTACAGTTAGGTCGATAAGCGTATTTTCAGCATCAATTCTTGAGATAAACGCTAAACGGCTATACTGCCCTACAGTAATTTTTGGATTTGCCTTTAGATAATCAAACAGCGCATTCTCTTTCTCCGAAAGCACCATTTGTATTGATTTTCGATGCCGTTCAGCTTTCCAAATTTTAAGTTGTATTGGAGAAGCAATAATATTTTCGTCGTTAATCCTAACAAAAGCTCTATAATCCCCATTCTTATCTGGCGCTTTTACAGGTCTATTTTTGTTTGGATTTATTACCACTTCAAGTACTGTTTTCCCATTAATATTCCATTTCGAAACTTTAAATGGCATCTCGGGTTTACAGTACATTTGTGCTGCAGCTTCAATCATATAATACTCCTCTTCGGAGTCTATTCCAACAATTGATCCATTATCCTTAACACCAATCAGGAGAGTTCCACCAAGAGTGTTGGCAAAGGCAACCATTGCCCGCGCAATCTTTTTTGAATCAGTTATTGAATGTTTAAAGTCGAGGGTTTGATGCTCACCCTGCTTTATTAGGTTGATGATATGCTTGCTCACTACTCTCCTTTTGTTGGATCAACAACCCTTCCCATAAAAAGGATTGTGCTAGTTGATTTCTCTTTAATTAGAAAAAGGAATGGCCTGTTTGCTACAAACGACTGAACGCGTTGAATAGATTTTGTTGCAACGACAACCGCAGTGGCAGCAGAGGCTTCTGTCCCTTGTTCATTAACATCAATAAATGCCTTATGGAATACATCCGATATTTTTAGGTTGTTCAGCGTTGTCATCCCAGTAAAATTAGCGTCATCGGTAAAGGGTTGTGGCATTCCCATATTCGAAAGGAGCTGTTTTAACTGATAACCGTTTGACAGTTTGAATTTTGGGATAGAAATAGTCACTTCCTGTTTACTTAGTTCTCGTTGGATATCCGATATTAAATCGTAAGTGATCATATTGGTAATTTCATCCAAAGTATTGTTTGAGTTGGGAAGAATGACAACCATCGAAAAATTATTTCCAGCATAAGGTAGCTCCAAAGCCTTTAGTTTAGAATCCTCGTAGTAATTGAATTCGCTCTTAACGCTCATCATTGAGCATTTAATGGATTTCTTTGGAGCAATAAAGAAATCTCTTTCGCTTGTTAGCTCCTTTTTGAACATTATTTTCCAATCCCCCTTGAAGTATATAGCATTTGTAACAACAAGCCTTGTGAGGCTATTCAGCGAACTTGGAGGAAGAAGATCTTTAATCTTTTCATTAA
>JBPXJX010000312.1:0-1285 GCA_051715525.1 Bacteroidales bacterium | reverse complement strand
TAGCACCAATTATCCAATGGGGTCTACCTGGTTTATACTGGTAATCGCCCCAACCAGGAAACACAGTAGATTGCATTAGCGCTTTCGACATTTTTGCAGAGGGCATCAGCTTTGCTGAAACTTTGGCATAAATTTTTTCATCGAGGTTAACCCCATCTTTTTTAGCATCCCATAAAACCTGCTTATCGCCATTGCCTACCACTTTATTAATATCACCAGCAAATGATGTTGCGTTAATCCTCTCTTCCTTCTCATTATAAATCTCAACCCAAACAACGTAGCAATCGTTATGCAAGCCATTAACGATTGAGTAAGGAATATTTATAATATTATCCTTGAAAAACACATCCACCTTGTCGATTCTGACATTCTTGGAAAGTTGCCCATTTGAAGTTATGGATAACATTAAAATTCCGTGGAGTAAGGTGTATTTTATTACAGCCTTAAAATTTACTTTACTCATGGTTGTAGTCTTTGAATATTAAAAAACAAAGAATAAAAAAAGCATACTTGATAAATTTAAGGAGAAATAAACCTAATTTGAAAACATTTCTATTTTAATTTGCTTTTAAAACTCTTATTTAAAAGAAATCTAGTTATTGAAATATCATTTTATAAAGTATAATTAAATTGATTTTTGTTTTAAAAGCGAAACTAAATACTTTTGCATAAATTAATAAACTAAACAGGAATGAAATCAGCAGAGATACACACCGCTAAAGGTGTAATGAAAGTTAACTTTTATGTGGAGGATGCTCCAAAAACTGTTGCTAACTTCGTTAAATTGGCTAAAGAGGGTTACTACGATGGCTTAGCATTTCATCGTGTTATCCCAAACTTTGTAATCCAGGGTGGTTGCCCTTTTTCAAAGGATATGAGCAATCCACGGGTAGGTACAGGTGGTCCAGGCTATAAAATCGATTGCGAGCTGACTGGTGGAAACCAATACCACGATCGCGGTGTTCTTTCGATGGCACATGCAGGAAGAAACACAGGTGGTTCTCAATTTTTTATCTGCCACAGCCGTCAAAACACCCAGCATCTCGACAGACAGCATACATGCTTTGGCAAAGTTTATGAAGGCCTTGAAGTGATTGATGCCATTAAAGGTGGTGATAAGATTGAAAAGATTGTTATTATTGAAGGGTAAGATCATCACTTGGTAAGATTTAGCAAATGCCAAAAGGTGTCGATCTTAACTTTTCAAATGGAATGTTGGAATAATGGAACCGAGCTTGCGAGTTCGGCGAAGCCAATGTTGAAAAAATAAAGATCGGAAGAGCGT
>JBPXJX010000311.1:0-3653 GCA_051715525.1 Bacteroidales bacterium | reverse complement strand
GGGTACCAATTATTGCTATCCTATCTACATTCGGAACAACTTTTGGGTTGATTTTTTACTACCTACACACTCGGAATAAGCAACGATTAACAATGCTTGAAAAAGGTGTTGATCCTCAACTGTTTTGTCCAAAACCAGCTTCAAATAAATTTGCATCGTTAAAGTGGGCATTGCTTATGATTGGCGTTGGACTAGGATTTGTTATGGGTGGCATTCTATCAAAACAAACCGATGCAGAAGAACCAATTTATTTTGCAATGATTCTTTTGTTTGGAGGCTTTGGTTTACTAACTTACTACTTCATTGTAAGAAAGAATGATTAAATCGGAGGTTTATAAACTCTCCGACGAAGAGCTTATAACTCTAGTCGTTAAAAATCATCCCCATGCCATGTCGTGCATTATTGATAGGTATAAGGGGATGGTTTTTACCCTTTCATTCCGTATCCTTAAGAACCAACTCGATGCAGAAGAGGCTGCTCAGGATAGCTTTATAAAAGCATTTAATTCCTTAAATACTTTTAGATTTGATAGTAAATTTTCGACTTGGCTTTACCGAATTTGCTATAACCACGCGGTTTCAAAATCAAGATCGTTTAAGCCCATCAATGTTGATGTTGATTCGAGATATGATTTACCCGCAAACACCCCAAACGCTCTCGATGACCTATCGGCAGCTGATAGGGCAAGATATTTAAACAAAGCGATGGACTCGCTTGAACCTGAGGAGTCGGCACTACTTACGCTCTACTATGTCGATGGCGAAAGCGTTAACGATATTTGCACTATTACCAACCTTTCAGAATCAAATGTGAAGGTAAAGCTGCACAGAGCAAGAAAAAAATTATATTCACAGCTTAATGTGATGCTAAAAGAAGAGGTTTCGATGTTACTTTAATTACAAACAATATGAACGAGGACTTAAATATCAACAAAAATGACCTTGACCTAGCTGATCCTTGGTTATCGCAAAACCTTTTTATTACACAGGTTGAGCCTCCTCTTGATTTTACAAAAAAGGTGATAGAAAAAGTAGAGGTTAAAACAAACCCATTAAACGGCTCACCGTTGTTCTGGGTGCTTGTTGCAATTCCTTGCGTATTGCTCTTATGGTTTATTTCATACGCATTAGGAAGTGTTGATAGCCAATATTTAGACTTTATCCCAAAAGTAAGTAGCAAAATATCTATTTATGCTTTAAGCAAATATGTAATGATGATTACTCTTGCAGGTTTGTTTTTTATTGGAATGGACCATTTCATCAGCAAAAAGCTATCGCATAAAGAGTCGTTCTTTTCATTTTTAATGGTTTAGAACGACTAAAAAACTGCCCTTACCTCCATACTACCTGTATGAACAACATTTCCGTTGGAAATGTATCGGCCGTTATACCCAATGCTCATCTCAAAATATGTCGATATTTTTCGCCTGTATCCAAACTCCCATGTGGCATTATTCCCAGGCTTAAACCCATGTAGGAACTCATACTCCAAAGGTGTTCCTAAATCACCTTTAAAATCCACCATCGATAGGTTTGATTTGATGCTTAACCACGACTTACTCCTTAAGCTATAGCTTATCTCAGCAGATATTGTTTGCAGCAAATTCTCCTCAACTCCTAAAAGGTTATTTGCATACTCGTATTCATAGCCAACCTCGGCACTAAAACCAAACAAACTCGAATATTGAATATTTACCGAAGGGGAATTCCTTATTAAATCATGATTTCGTATCTTAAAAAACTCGGAGTCCTGTATTTTTCTAATATACCTATAATTAAATCTCATGCCGATGCTCGTTGTTAAGGCAAACCACATGCTAAACTGATTACTCCTTACTCGCCCAATTTCATACCCATTTGCCTGAACTTGCTTTATGGTTGATCCGCTGTTAACCCACTCGAGACCAAAAACTCGACTAAACCGATTGTAGGCAATGGAGTTACGGTAATTTTCATTAATACTGATAATGCTTGAATCGTAAGCATCATTCAACAATGGGTTGATCGATTTCGAAAAATCAGCAAAGCTGTTCTTTTGCCTTGTGGTAAAAGAGAATTGGTTGGAAAACTTCTTTATAAAAACGCTTCTACGAGTTGTATCCTTTATGATGCTTTCAGGGAGAATATCTAGCTGTAAACTCAATGCGCTGCTATTTACAACTAAGTAATCGCTAGTTGGTAGGTTAATACGGATAAACTTAGCCTCATCATTAAAATTGGCAATTTCAAACTCGTTCAGCTCCTTAGCACCATTGACATTATAATCGATCCACTTGTAAATACCCTGTCCTGCTGGCACTTCAATGTAATAGAACTGGTATTTTGGTTCAAGCCCATTTCCAATCTCATACCCTAAATTTGAGGAGATAAACCCGTTACCTATAACAAAGTAGTAGTCTAACCGACCTAAAAGAGTATTTTCCTTCTTTACTGTTTTTAAAAGAGTTGTATCAATAGGATTAAACATACGATAGCCTGCAAATAGGTTTAAACGGCTATTCTGTCTTTTTGCCAATCGCGCCTTTAGCCCAAAGTCCTGTGAATATGAGTATAATTTTAATAGGCTATCGGGCGATTTCCAATCCTTTCTATATTTGTATGAAAGCCCAACCATTCGCGGAAGCGAATCGGGTAATCCTATAGATAATTCAGACTGAACCCATCGGAAAGTGCTGGGTAATAATCTTTGTGTGCTAGCCAATTTTTGGCTGTTATCCTCTCCCTCAAAAGTAATAACTGAAACAATCCTATTTATAGTTACATCAACATTATATTTTAAACGATTAAAGTTTGATGTACTTAGCGAATCCGAGGAATTTACGTTACTAAACACCAGCTTGTTCCCAAAATTTAAGGTTCTAAAACCAATATCAACAGCATTTTTGAAGCCACTATAGTAGTCACCAATTTTTAGCCCGTGGGTTTCACCCAGAATTGACCACCTTTTAGAGCGATAGCCAATACCTCCTGACGCCTCCTTTTCATTACCTCCAGTTGTAGGTTGATTGATATTCCAATCGCGCTCAAACTCAACCGGGCGAAACCTATCAACGTAGGTGAAATTTGCCGCTGTTGCCAAACCTTCGCCAAAAACCCAAAATCTACGGAGCGTATCTTTTGATAAACTCTTTGCAAACTCAACACGAACTCCCTGACCAACATCGTTTGCTTTATCAATACTGGCAAAGGTATTTAAATCGTTACGGCTAAATGCAACCTCTGATTTGATAAAATCAGAATGCCTAAATTTTCTTTCTGCCTGAATTGTTACCATTTGCTTACGCTTTGGGGTTACAAGATTTCTAACCGGCTCATAGCTCCCCGATGGTTTCCCATTTACAGGTGCAACCCAAACGTATACTCTACCATTCGCATTGTTATACCGCGGGATATAATTCCCCTTGCCCTCGCCTAGATATGTAAAGTTGAGTACAAAATGCGCTTTAGCTGAGTTAATCGACTGCTTATAAATCTTATAATCGACAGCGCTTACAGTAGAATCGCGCTTTTCATACATAATCTTATCTGGATTGTAAGCCATTGAATCAATCTGAGGCACATAAGCCTCATCAATCCTGTCTCCAACGCTCTTGAGCATTTCAATTTGCTGGCTGCTCATGTTTTGATCGATTGGTTGATTTTTGCTATCCTGA
>JBPXJX010000310.1:0-1190 GCA_051715525.1 Bacteroidales bacterium | reverse complement strand
TATTTGCTGGTCTATGCAAAAGAAAATAAACTTAATCTATCATTGCATTCTAAGGATAAAATGAATCCTATTGTTGTTAATAACAACAATGATTTTTGCATGGTAATAACCGATGAGAAAGGATTTGTTGATGACGCAACTGTAAGAGTTGGAGGGCGAAAAATTAGGTTTGATATAAAAACACATACCTATCGTTTACCTAAATCGCATCCCGATGGTTATATGACGATTGAAAAGGATGGTTATGAAGGGATTTACATTATAAATAAACAATACAAAACCAATAGGGTAGGGCAGGCCTTGTCCCAAAGACCAGTTAGGTATATATGGAATCCTATAAGATTAGTTGTTGGCTCTCCTATCGATTTGTATAACAGTTTTAAGAGAGGTTATCCAACTGGGATTTTTTATTACTTATGGAAACCGGTTGGAGATGTGGTTAGAAGTATTGATTATGGCGATGCGCAAGGTTGGATAGAGTTTGTTCGAGATTTTACTGAGTCTATCACTTATGGCGATCCAGAACCTAGGGTTGAAAAACTTTGGTGCTTTTTTAACCATAGTTTTAGGGATAAAGAAGGTTTTATTGTGTTAAATAAACCTATTTATAAACCAGCCGATACGCTAAAACTCAAAGCATTTGTTGCTGATTATAAGGGACAATTAAAAAATGAAAAGCTAGATATTTACATTGATGACAAAAAGATAAAGAAGATTGCTCCTTATAAAGAAGGTTTTTATGAGACTTCTTTTTGTCTTCATGACAGTTTAAACCTTAGAATAGATAGACCGCATACTATTTATTTGAAGAATAAAAAGGGTCGCTCAGTGTTTGAACGTTTTAGCATGGAGGATTACGAATTAAAAAATAATACCTTTAGCGTTAGCCTTGAAAAAAAGGAGCATTATAGAGGCGAAAAGAACTCAATTGTTTGTACTTGCAAGGATGAAAATGGTAACCCAATACCAGATGCAAGAGTCGAAATTACAGTACTGAAAGGATATGTAAGCAATGTTTTATCTCCTGAAGTTTTTATCCCTGATACAATTTGGGAATATGCAAGGAATTTAGATGATACACAAGAAACTGTAATTCTCATGCCCGATTCGATCTTTCCTGCTGCAATGCTTAACTACACTGTTAAAGTTGAACTGAAAGATCAGTCCAATGAATTTCATCGTTTCGAGGA
>JBPXJX010000309.1:0-7296 GCA_051715525.1 Bacteroidales bacterium | reverse complement strand
AGTTAAATACTAGTTGTGATTTGCTTTCATTTTTAGAATACACGATCTTTGAATACAACTGGAAGCGATTAAAGCCGAACTAGCCGAAGGTTGTGATTTGCTTTCATTTTTAGAATACACGATCTTTGAATACAACGCGGTAATTACGATGGGATGATAGGTATTAGTTGTGATTTGCTTTCATTTTTAGAATACACGATCTTTGAATACAACCACCAGTCCTGCAGGTAACTTCTATGTATAGTTGTGATTTGCTTTCATTTTTAGAATACACGATCTTTGAATACAACACCGACATACCCCGATGGCTCGATGCGTGGTTGTGATTTGCTTTCATTTTTAGAATACACGATCTTTGAATACAACATAGTTACCTGGAGATGATAGTAACTACCTGTTGTGATTTGCTTTCATTTTTAGAATACACGATCTTTGAATACAACAAGATGTTCAAGAAACAGTTGAACTTAAGTGTTGTGATTTGCTTTCATTTTTAGAATACACGATCTTTGAATACAACGAGGATCCACCGCAATAACGAAGCTCTTCCGTTGTGATTTGCTTTCATTTTTAGAATACACGATCTTTGAATACAACTGGTTCTTTTTTTACTTCCTTTGGCTTTGGGTTGTGATTTGCTTTCATTTTTAGAATACACGATCTTTGAATACAACCTTTAAATTTATGAAAAATAATAACTATCAGTTGTGATTTGCTTTCATTTTTAGAATACACGATCTTTGAATACAACAGATACTGAAGAGCTAAATGAGTATGAGGAGTTGTGATTTGCTTTCATTTTTAGAATACACGATCTTTGAATACAACTTGTGGTACATTTTTGTAGGTTTAAAGATGTTGTGATTTGCTTTCATTTTTAGAATACACGATCTTTGAATACAACTTTATAGGCGGAGACCAGTTAAAGATATAGTTGTGATTTGCTTTCATTTTTAGAATACACGATCTTTGAATACAACTTTTTTACTACCGCGCTACGCTTGGTTAAGGTTGTGATTTGCTTTCATTTTTAGAATACACGATCTTTGAATACAACAGTAACCTCTTGCAGCGTATTATCCAACTGGTTGTGATTTGCTTTCATTTTTAGAATACACGATCTTTGAATACAACAGGAATAGCTGAAACGCTTACCCAATAAGGGCTTTAAAAGATCGTGTTTCTAAAAAAACCACCGTTCGAGTAGTCGTTTTGAGTGTAAATAATCGTTTTTTCTAATGCTATTCCTAGAATAGTTCAAGTTGTTGGGGGGCTTCCAGTGGTTCAGCAGGTTTTTTTCCTTGGAATATCTCAATCAAGCCAAATTGCTTATCAGTAATAGTCATCATAACAACATGCCCCTTTTCTGGTAAGTTTTTTTTGACCCTTTTTATGTGTACTTGGGCGTTTTCCATACTGGGGCAATGGCGTAAGTAAATGGAGAACTGGAACATGGCAAAGCCATCCTGCAGCAGCTTTTTTCTGAAATCTGCGTAAATCTTACGGTCTTTTTTGGTGACCACAGGTAGGTCAAAAAAGACGATTACCCACATAATTCTGTATGCGTTTAATCGTTCTGTTTTCATGGCAGAACGGGATAAGCTATTTTGCGTTGGCTTCCTGCAAAACATTTGGCCAAAGAAGCAGCGGTTTTCTGTGTGGCAACAAATAGAGGGCTCATTTCTTCATCAATCAATACATCCACTGTAGGCAATCTCAACAATTGATTCTTAATGTCCCTGTTCAATACTTGAATGTTTGAAGTCTTAGCAATAATTCCTCTCACCAGATGGTCCACAAAAGGTCGATATGGTTCCATGATATCATCAGCCAAACAATAGGCATTATAGCGGTTTCTATGAAAAATGCCTAAAGCTGGTAATAAACCTGCGCCAGTTAAGGCCCTTGCCATAGTTGCCCTGATAATGGCATAACCATAATTGAGCAGATTATTTGGCGGCGGCCCTTCTCGATGGCGAAAGAACTGCCACGCTTCTGGGAAAATATGTTTCCAATAATGAGCAGATGCTTGTGCTTCATGGTTATTTGCATCGCCACTTTTTACGGCTTGTTTCAGATTAGTGAGTAACTGATGGGGTATCTGCCATTTTTCCAATACAAGGGCCTGATTATGAATTTTGGCCTTGATGGTTTGTTGCCATAATTGCTTTTTCAAAGGTTCAGTTGCTGCCATCTGAAAACGGAAACGCTCACTCTGTAAACTATGTCCCTCCAATGGCAGCAATAGTCCGCTGGGGTGGTATTGCTCATTGCAGGTAACTACGGCTGTATTATTGGCTACCAATTGATCCAATAAATAATGTGTAATGGTGATTTGCCTATGCTCTAATACCAAAATGCCAATATCTTCTATGGGCACGGTTTTGTCCGGCAGATTTTCCATACCCTTTACATGGGCATAGCTTACCACCAATTGTGCATTGGCACAATGCAGGTGGCAGGGGCTTTCTATGCAAAGGGTACGTTTGATCATCTACTAAAAGGTTTAATTGATCCAATTCTATTTACTATCAGTTTAATACATAAGTCCTTTATTTGTTTTCCTTCAAAGCTTGCCGTTTTTGTATCAAATGATCCCGTAAGTTTATTCTTTGATTTATCAATATTTAGGTCAACCTCTTTAGGAATTATTTTCTTTGCAACATGTATAGGCGTAAAATAACATGTAGAAGAAAAGTCGTTAACAACAAAAATCCTCTTTAATTTCTCTTCAGTTAGATTAGTAAAGTCAATTTGTTTGATATTATCCCTTTCTTCTTCAGATGGAATATATACTAGATCATAAGGGGATAGGTAAAAAAGGAATTTACCTCGTTCACTTTTTATAGGAATAGTATGTGTTTTTGTTTGCTCTGATTTACTAAGAGATGCTCTCCACTTTTGATGTTCAATAACTTCATTTAAAGGAATAGTTTCAAATACTCTTTTTTGCTTTTCTTCATCCCAATAAATAGCATAAAAAAGATTTGTACCATCTGCAGTTTGAACGTACTTCTTTTTTTTATTTCCAGTTTCTCCTAATTGAAACCTGGAAGCAACTTCGAAAAACCTTGCTTTGTATATTGGTTGATGCCACTTGCCTTTGTTGAACTCCAGTATATTAGAGTTTAACTCATCCAAACCATCAGCTGAGAATGCAATTTCGGGGTCATTATTTTTAGAAATAAGAAATCTATTTAGGATTTCCTGAATGCCAGTATCTGTTATTTTATTTATGTCTATTGTTGGATTAATATGTCTTCTAATTGCAACTATAGATTTTTCATTTGATTTTTTAACTCTTGGTAGTTTTACTTTCCCAAATACAAAAGCTTGGTGCATAGGCTTTCGTATCGCCCAGCTATCGCCTTTGGTTTGAGTTACAATTATTTTTTTGGCAATACCATTTTCAATTGACCAACGCTCGTATTTATTTACTGTTTTATTAATGACCCGTAAATTTTGCTTGAAACTTATAACAGTAGTAGATAATTGATCTTTTGCTTGTTCTGTAAAACTTTTCCATGGCTTATTAAATATCCATTTGTAGTTTTTCTCACTCCCTTCATTATGCTTTTTATAACAAAGAATAGACCTCAAATCCTCCCTTGCTCGCTGTTTTTGCTCTTTATTTTTTGTTTTGTCTAATGCATTTTGATTATTCAAATAATTAACATGGTTTCTGGTGGCACAGGCAATTATCAAGGCATCTAAAGCATGATGTCTATGATCAATTCTTTTCTTACTGAATCCTTTTGAACACTCTAACGGTACAGTAGGAAGAAACTTTTTTGTTGATGGATTTATATCTCCAAAATCTCTAGTTCCGTATAATTGATTTAATCGTTCGAATCGCGGAGCAATTATTTCGTTCCATACATCATTCAACCCCCAATCCTGCTTTAAAATCGAAGTTATTTGTCCATTGCTTGACAATAAATTGATCGAGGTGGTGCCATCATCTTTATCTTCTTTCCTAACAATATTTGAAAGCAGGTTTTTAACAAGTTTGCTTATATATCGAGTATCATTCATTTGTCTTTGTGCAAATTCATCCGGAATGTCTTCTAATAAAAGTTTTTTCAATTTACTTCTACTCTTTGCGTACTGATTTCTTACTAAATCCTCATAAGCTTCTTTACTTAATATTTCAACTGTTTTCCCAAAATTGATGATAACCTTTTCTCCTTTGTGATTACTGATAAATTCCATACCAAGTTGGTTACCCTTTAGCTTATTCACCTCGCTCTCACAAATGACTTTATTGCTAAATGAATCATCAAAAAATCTGGACTGAGGTATTATGTGTTCAATTTCGTAAGCGGGTGTAAATAGCTTATTTAGTGGTATTATTTCTCCTGTATATGGACTTCTATATTTCTGTTCAAGCCAAAGTTTATATTTTATTAAATCATTTTTAGAGGGCTGAGCTGTTTTGCTAATTTTTAGAATGTCATCAGGTATTTCAGTTGTTGCATTTAAAGCACCATCCTCGTAATTTTTAATAATTCTTGTTGACTTGGTGAATGAGGCCTTACATTTTCTATCTTATTATCATTAAGCATTTCAGCTAAAAGTGCTTTAATGCGAAGGTTAGTATTTTCGTTATTTGCAACCTGCTCTGTGATTGCCCTTCTTTTATCAGCAGGATTCTTCAACTCCCTTCCAAGCTCAATGTGTATTTCATCAAAGAAATTTTCTTTGCCATTACCAAAATGTTGCCAAATATCCCTTACTACTCTAAGGGTTTCAGTTACTACCTGTTCTACAATTGGATTACGTAGTGAATGTTGTTTGAACTCAATTAAATAGTTTTCTAAATCCTGAATGGTTCCCCAATGTTTAATCTCGCCTTCTTCACTATGGATATCGTAAACAATATAACTAGTGAGCCACAAAGGTAACCCTCTGAAATCTTCAATTTTATTTAAATGCAATGCTTTTATTCTCACACTTTCCTTTATGTTTTCATCAAATTCTCCTGTGATTATTTTTTCAATTCTATTTAATGTTTGTGGATGAATATCAGATGCATTCCAGTATTTGCCGAAACGCATCAGCGGCAATAATTTTTTAATAGCTTTTGGCGAGTAAGCTCCATACTCATTTTGGTAAGGAGGGTGTTTTTTTAATTCATTTACAAAACCATCCGGTAGGTTGTTTTTATTTGCAAAGCTTTTTAAAGCTTTTATAACTTCCTCTTTATAATTTACCGAATAAAATATATGCCATAATTCTTCCTCTCTTTGTTTAGTCAAAAAGCTTTTATCAAGACCATCAATTTTACCAATTTTATTCAGCATAATTGCCCTTGTTTCATTACATGGGTATGATTTAGAATCATCTTTTATTGCGTCATAAACATAATTCCATCTGTAATTAGTGGGCTTTAGTTTTAGGGGCTTTAAGAGATAATTAAATAAAGCCTTTTGATCGATTTCTTTTCTATCATTTAACCATTCAAACAGGTTTGTCCAGTCTTCTTCAAATCTTAGAATCTCATGAGTCACATCTAGATCATTGACTTTTTCATAAATACGCAAATTTTGAAGCCATTGCCAAAGCCTAAATTCTTGAAATAGTGGGTGCGATTTTGGAATACATTTTAAAGGCATTTTCTGCGATATTCCATCTTTAGTAAATGATCTCGTTTCAAACTTACAGTCGCTGATTAATGATTTTTTGCTTTTTAGTGGTCTTTGATAAAAAATAATGTCGTTTAAAATAAGATGAACTAAATCTTTGTTAACAATAGAATTTTTATGATCTTCATTATTTTGATATAGTTCATTTAACGCCTTTTTATAAAGGGGTTTGTTTTTTAATTCTTCATGGAATGCTTGTTGAGTAGATAAGATTTTGAATAGTTCAGACTTATAATATTTACGCTCAACAACTCTAACTAAACTCCCTTTAATTTTTTGTTTAGGGTTTTTTAATAAAGCATCATAAATGTATTCTCCAACGGTTTTTCCACTGTTTTCAATTGAATATTCTGTTCTTTTTTTTACTAGTGTCCAATCATTTTCGTCTGGGGCTCTAAAAGTTCTTTTTTCTTTACCTGTTTTGTCCATAGTTGTAGTTACTACAAATTCTTTAATCTTGCCTTTCCATAAAACTGGTGTAGTGCTTGGCTTAATAAAATCCCATCCGTTTTCTAGAATTATTTTATAGAGAGCTTGCTTTTTTGCATTAACCTCTTTTGTATCAATAACATCAATTACTTGTAAAGGATAAAACTCAACTAGTTTATCAGTATTTACCTCTTCCTCGTCTTCACCTCTTAATTGATAATATCCCCTTTTTTGATTGAAGTTTAACAAAAGCCATGCAAGTTCCTCTTTATCAATTTTTTGAGTTAGTGCCTTTTTGCGTAGAAAATATATTGTCCAGTCATATGGTATTAGTTTTCCCTCAGCCAGAATCTCTGGCTGGTGTTTTTTGAAATCTTCAAGCATTTCAAAGAAAGCTTTTTTATAAATAAATTCGAACGCATTTGATTCTTTATTAAATCGGTATGCCATTTTTGGCTCCTTTTCTTTTTTAAACTGCCCAAGTCTTTGTTCAAAATCAATTTCACACTTATAATGTTCGGGCAAGAAGTCAAGTATATTAAGCACTCTGTGTAGTCGCTCTCTCCTTAAAAGATGCCTCTCTCTTAGCCTCCTTATTCCCCTAAGTTCTGTTCGCTTCGCAGCACTAGATTCTGTTATACCGCTATCGAATTTTCCTAGAATATCTTCACTCATAGGAATTATTCTGGTTCCTAACTTAATTATTTCTCCAGTTTTGTTTTCTACATCTTGATTTATTAATGCCCACCCAATACTGTTGGTTCCCAAATCCAATCCCAAAATTTTTTTGTTCATATACTTTTATTTACTAATTTCATTTTGAAAGCAAATCACAATAAGGATTATTCCGTTGTGAAAACATTTAAGCCGCCTCGTCTTTCAATACGGGGCATTTTTATGCGCTTTCTACAAAACAGAGAATACTTTATAAAATAACAATTGGGGAGGAATACCAATATAAGACGAAATTCTTATATGAGCAAATTCAAAAAATAAACTACCAAATCGTTCAGAGACCTTAATTTTGCAGAATTCTTAGAAAAAATGAACCCTACTCTGAACTCCAACGAATCAATCCCTTCTAAAAAGAAAAAAATCATTGTTTTAGGCAGCGGCCCCAACCGCATTGGACAGGGAATTGAATTTGATTATTGTTGTGTACACGGTCTTCTGGCCATTAAGGAATGCGGATACGAAGCCATTATGGTGAACTGTAACCCGA
>JBPXJX010000308.1:0-1802 GCA_051715525.1 Bacteroidales bacterium | reverse complement strand
GCAGGATTAATTTACTTAGGAATTAGCAATAAAAGTCTTGTTTATAATATATTATCATGTAGACCTTTTGTTTGGGTTGGTAAGCTATCATATTCTTTATATTTATGGCATTGGCCAATACTAGCTTATTTTCATTATTTGTATAATGATAAATTTTTGCCTATATCATGGATATTACTTGCCTTTGTCTTAACATTTTTCTTTTCAATTTTATCCTATTATTTTGTTGAAAAGCCATTTAGGCAGAAAGATTGGTCGTTCAAACGTGCTCTAATTTTGATTTATATTATTCCAAGTATAGCAATTGTATTGGTAGTTTTTGGTATTAAGTATTCATCATTAATGACAAATTTTCAACGTAGCGATGAACTAACTTCTTACGGAGAGCATTGCCATGGAAAGATTGTTGGAGATTGCATTCGAGGCGATAAAAATAAGAAACCAACTGTTTTAGTGATTGGAGACTCACATACAGCGCATTACAACAGTTTTATTGATGTGGTTGGTGAAAAGGAAGGCTGGTCGGCAGTCGTTGTTAGTGCCAGCTCATGCTCTCCAATTTTTGGTTATAATGAAAAAGTACTACCACAATGGGCTCAGCAGCCTTGTGTCGATATTAAGAATTATGTCGAGGCTAATTGGGAAAAATTTGATAATATTTTTATTGCATCTTTATGGTCTTATCAATTAGGTCTAGATGCAAATAGTATTGATTATGATCCTCACTTCCTTGAAAACCTAGAGTTTACTATATCTCGTTTTTTGAAGAGTGGAAAAAGAGTTTTTCTTTTCTCTGATTTACCTAGACTACCAAACAGTCCTTCAAGAATTGAAAAATTTCGTATTTGGGGTATTGATAAGTATATCAAGCCACAATCTAACGAGTATATTGTCGCAAATGAGAGAATAAGAGCAATTACCAAAAAGTACCCAAATGTTTTTTGGATTAACACATGTTCATTAATACCCGAATCTACATTAATAAGTGGGAAGAGTATTTATATGGACGAACATCATTTGAATACTTTTGGAAGCCGTTGGTTAGGAGAGCAGTTTATAAAGAATAGAAAAATATTATTCTAATATTATTGATGAATTTCAATTAATTAGATAAACCAAAAATAATGTTTAATAGTTTTTTCAAAGAATTAAAAGAAAATTATCAAAAGTTAAAGGTGAAAAACACCTTTATTAGAAATACTTTTACCCTAACCGTAGGAACAACAATTGCTCAATCAATACCTGTTATTCTATCGCCAATTCTGGCAAGATTATTTTCTCCTGAAGAGTTTGGGTTATTAGCAATTGTTTCATCAATTACGGTAATTATAAATGTGGTGTCAACGGGTAAGTATGAAACTTCAATTATTTTAGCAAAAAATAAAAGGGAAGCTGTAAACCTATTTGGCTTGTCAATAACACTTTCATTTCTAGTCTCAATTCTTACACTAATAATATTTGTATTTTTTTCTGATCTAATAGTAAAAATGTTAAATCAGCCAAAATTGGCCTATTGGATTTTTGTTTGCCCTTTTATTTCCTTTTTGATTTCTATATATCAAGTATATAATGAATGGTGCGTGAGAAACTCAAAGTTTTTTAACTTATCACTAAATAAAATTACAAACACAACATCAATTACACTTTCAAATTTAGTAATTGGGTTATTGAAAATACCAAGTGGTGGGCTTGTAATTGGCGAGCTAATTGGACGATTAATATCGGCTACTTCATCAATTATTAATGCTTTGCGATTTGATATTAAATACTTTAGACAGTTAAGTATTTCGAAATTCTATAGT
>JBPXJX010000307.1:0-1640 GCA_051715525.1 Bacteroidales bacterium | reverse complement strand
TGTATCCTTAACTGTTAGCGATAAATTTATTGATTTATTCGAAAGTTCAATAAAATTGGATACAACAGAGATTGAACCTGACTCGGTAAACTTAATGGAATTGCTTAAAAGATTAAGAATAATCTGTCTAAGCCTAAATGGATCGCCCCAAACGGTTATATCAGCACTAATCGAAGAAACATTTTCTAAACTCAAACCCTTCTCTTCTGCTTTAAACCTTAAACTATTTACCGAATCTTGAATAACACCAAATGGGTTAAATGGCAACAGCTCAATACGCATTTTTCCAGCTTCGATTTTAGAAAAATCGAGGATATCGTTAATAACATTAAGAAGATGTTCCGATGATGCAGACAATAATTTAATCTGATTCTCCTGACTAGGGTTTAGTTCTGTTTTTTGAAGTTGACTAGCAAGCCCAATAATTGAACTTAGTGGAGTTCTAATCTCGTGGCTCATGTTGGCAAGGAATTGCTCTTTAACCTTAAGAAGCATTTCGGCATATTTTTTTGCTTCGAATAATTGGTTTCTATAAAAATTACCCCTACTAATATCGCGGAAGATTGCAATTACAAACAGAATAATCATTACAAAAGCAGCTCCACCAAGTGCCAAAACAATAATGGTTGATTTGCGAACTACCTCTTCGGCATTGCTTGCTCTTAAATTGGCTAGGGTAATTTCTTCTCTCTCCAATAGCGAAACAATGACTCTGATTTGGTCCATTAGCAGTTTATCACTTTTAAGCAACTCTAGCTCCTTAAACCGAGTAAAATCTCGAACATTCTGTTGCTCTGCCTTAATCTGATATAATAAACCCATCACTTTACCTACTAAGCTATCAGGAATATAGCCAGTGCGAGCAATGGTATCGAAATGTGTTTCGATTCTTACATTTGTTAAAGTCGTATCGTACCTTTCCTTACCTGCAATCCATTTCTTAATTCTTCCAAAAAAACCACTTTTCTTATTTGTACGTTCTAATACCGTATCGCGTTTTATGGTTGTTGTGGTTACTGAACGCGAAACAATGGGCGGATTTGTGTTTGTAACAGACTGAACTTTAGCAATCTCCTCAAGAGCCCTATCATAAAAAACCGAAGTCTTATCAGTCCTTTTTATCTCTATGAACTCATCGAGTATTGCACCTTTTTTATCAAGCAGTTCCTTTATTGATATAATCTTAAAAGTCTGATTGGGGTTATCTTTAGCTAAGAATAGAAGAGTGTCAACTTTTTCGCTAATCTTTAAAAGAAATTTAAAGTATGTGTTTAGATAATTCTCGTCATGATTAAGGTTATATGTACGAATATTGCTTTCCGCTTCATAAATATCAGCAAGAGCAGAGTTTAGGATGATTAATTTTTGCTTAGGTTGAGAAAGTTCTTTCTTTGTATTTGAGAGCTGAATAAACCCGTTGTATGTTATAGCAATTGCAGCAATGGCAAAAATTATAATTACAATAAAGCCAAACAAAACCTTTGGTTTAAGCCAAACCTTTTTAGGACCATCAACCTTTGCCATTTAACGATAATTGGTTGATGCTAATTTATAGAGTTTTTAACAATAATCAGACTGAATAACAATATTCCCAGCAAAAAAAAGAGGAAGCGTTATGCTCCCTCCAAAAAATTATGTGA
>JBPXJX010000306.1:0-1059 GCA_051715525.1 Bacteroidales bacterium | reverse complement strand
TGAAATGCTTTGTTATCACTTCGATTTCCTTATCGCTTATTTTCCCAGAAACAACGATGTTACATCTGCTTGAGTTTAAAAACTTTTCATGAAAAGAAACTATATCAGCGCGCTGTATGTTACTGTAATCTTGAGGTTCAGCAAAAAGGCCATAGGGGTGTGAATTGCCGAAGATTGCTTTGAAAAAATCTTGACGAGCAAGTGTTGATGTCTTTTCAAGCTCAACTATTAGTGATTGCTTCCCTTTAATTCGGAATGTCTCCAGCTCTTTTTCTGGGAAAATAGGTTGTTTAACAATCAATTCTAAGATATCGAGTGATTTGTCGAGGTACTTGTTGAGTGAGAGTACAGTAACCTTGCTGAAATCTCGATCCATGGCATGTTCGCAAAAACTACCGAGGAAATCAAATTGCTCAGCAATTTGGTGCGAAGAAAAATTAGCGGTTCCCTCTGATAGCATCGATATTGTTGCTTTTGCTTCCACTCGTTTCTGTTGATAGCGCGATCCGGCAGCAAAATTAAGGTCAAGCCGGCATACCTCTTCGCTGCCAGCATTAATCTTAAGTAAACGAATACCATTAGGGAGAGTAATGTCCTCGGCCTTTAAAATATTAATACTCTTTGGGGTATGCCTTTGCGGAGGCGTTTTTCTATTTAACATTTACTAAAAATTAATTTTGAAACCTATTTCTCTTTACCGTTGGATTTGGCTTTATAGAAAAGGGTTGAACAGTTATTTTCTGTGAAAATTGCAGCTGCAACCTCTTTAACCCTTTTTGCTGTTATTGCCCGGTATCTTTCAACCTCAAGGTTTATATCCTCGGCTTTCCCAATAAGCTCGTAAAATGCTAAATTCATTGCTTTGTCAAGCGTATTGGCTTCGCCAAACTTAAAGTTCGACTCAAACTTGTTTTTCACCTTTTCCAACTCATATTCATCAATAGGAATATTCTTGATAGCATCGAGTTCGTCGTTAATTGCTTTTTCGGCCTGAGTAAATGATGTGGATTTGAATAACCTGCCCGTGATTACGAATAAGCCCTCATCAATATCACCAGA
>JBPXJX010000305.1:0-1872 GCA_051715525.1 Bacteroidales bacterium | reverse complement strand
TTCCGATCTCAAGGAACATCAAACTTCCATAATCAACTATTGCTGTTGAGTCAGTTAACTCTTCTCGCCCTGTAAATGTTGTTTCCCCAATAGCAACCTGATATTCGTTCATAAATCCGATTACCTGATAAGTTTCAGCTGGTTGTGGGATTTGTCCAAGGGGTTTATTTGTACCTCTATCAAATAAAGTAATCATTGAGCCTGCAGGCCAAGTACCTCGGGGACGAAAATAGAGTTCGCCATATCTTATATGAGAATCGGCAGCGTAGCTAATCATGGTTGAACCATCAACAGTTGCACCTTTAGTTACAAGGTAGTTGGTACAAGCTTTTGAATCAATCGAACCCCAAACCAAGAGTAATAGTAGTATTGATGTAAATGATTTTTTCATCGTTAATATTTTTTGTGTGTTTGTAAAAATAGTAACAAAATTTTATGGATGATATATGTAGTGAATTTAACTAGCTAATTTAAATCGATTACCAAAATTTCAGGTCGATTGCCCAATCGAAGTGGTGGACCCCATGTTCCAAAGCCATTTGAAACGATAAAATGGGTGTTGTTGATTTTTTTGTACCCACTGCTAATTTCAAATATTGCGCTGGTAATGTAGTTGAATGGCCATAGCTGTCCATGATGGGTATGCCCTGAGATTTGAAGATCAACGCCGCTATCGACCGATTCCTTTAAATTGAATGGCTGATGATCGAGAAGAATTATTGGTTTAGTCATATCAAGCGATGATGTTAGCTCCTTTACACTTAATCGTTGTTTACCAGTTGAAAAATTTGATTGGCGATCGTTGCGACCAACAATGTAAAATGTGCTATCAATGAGAGTTGTGCTATCAATTAATACTTTAACACCATGCTCTTTTAAGTAGCTGATTTTTTGTTCAACACCCCCAAAATATTCATGATTACCTGTAATCGCGTATACACCAAGCCTTGCCCCAATTTGCTCGAAATACTTACCCAAACCATTATTTATAACTGATGATATATCCTCATCAAAAATATCGCCTGCAAGCAATACAATATCAGGTTTCTGCTCATTTATTTTGTTAACAAGAACGTTAAATCTATTGTTAGAGATAATGGTTCCCAGGTGAATATCTGATACTGCAACAATCCGAACTTTTTTATCTACTTTAAATGGCTTTATAGTATTTATTTCAAAATGATTAACCCTTACTAATTGCGCATTGATAAATGCAACTAAAATAATTATCAAAGTACTAAAGTAAACTATTTTGATAGTTGTCAATCTATAGTTTGGAAAAGCTTTGAAATCAAGGAAATTTGTGAATGGTAGAAAGTGATTGATTGATCTTATTAAGTCGACGAATAAGAATAAAAGGGTTAGGTATAGCATGGCACCAAGCCAAAACGAACCTGTTTTTACAAAAAATATAGAAAAATCACTACTAATTGTTCTTTCAAGAATTCTTCCTGCCGGATAGGCTAAAACTAATGTCCAAAATACTATATTTGAGCCAATTATTTTAAAAATTGAGCCCGACAATAAAGGCGAAGTTCTTAAATAAATATACCAGTTCGTTAACCCATAGATGGTTAAAACAATAGTAAGAAAAATTATAATACCTGAAAGTTTCATGTTTAAGGTTTTTCTGTTTTAGTGTTAGAATTGGGTTTTAGTTTGATTATAAGTTGCGAATTTAGCAAGATGTAATAGAAAATTGTATTTAATATTTGTGGTTTTTAACTGATATGCGTTTTAATAAGTTAATTTTTTCGTTAATTATAGTTCCCATTCTGTTTCCATCTAATGGTCATGGTAGTCAATCATCTCTTAATAAAGAGGTGACGATGAATTTTACTGATTCTAGTGCAATTAAAGCTTCAATACGAA
>JBPXJX010000304.1:0-10341 GCA_051715525.1 Bacteroidales bacterium | reverse complement strand
TGTATTCTAACCTTCTATTACTAATAGTAGTTGTAATAAAATTTTCAAAGTCAATTGTTGTTGTAGGATTCGTATTGCTTAATGTCATACTATTACCGTATGTATATTTATAATTTGCTTTATTCTTGTAAAAATTAAGTTCTGCACCGTATGAAACTTGCAAGCGATTATTACCCCTTCTTGTTTCAACACCAAATGAAAAGCTGAAATTTGTATATGAATAATCTAATTTATCAGTCACTTGCTTGCTGTTGTCAATGTCACTAATTATCTTATTTTCATATTGTCTAGTTGATTGGTGTATCCCTAACTTTATACGTATTGCATTTTTAGAAGAAAGGAAATATTTTCCATTTATTTGATAAGCATTTATGGGAGTTACATCTAATCTATTAGTCCCAGAACTGCTTAACATATTGCCCAAGTAGCTGAAAACTGGGTTAGCACTTATTCCAACTGCAAAATCGCCTTTTTGGGGTAAAATTATTCTACCTTTTTTACTTCTCAAAACAGAATCTTGCTGAGAAAATCCTGTCAAAACGAGGAAACTTAACATCAAAACAGAGATGATTTTTTTCATTGTATTTTTTTTTGTTGTTAATAATATCTTTTTAAGGGTTTTTCACTTACGTTACTACTTTTTTAAAGAATTGTAACTCACTATAACGAAGTTAGCAATATTGTTGTATTATTAATATGATTAATATCATGATTAGATTAATTCTAAATTGGGTAATATTTATGCTAATGAAAAAATTCGGATGTTCTATTGGTTAAATTATTAATTTATCCTGTTGTTACTTGAAGATTCATTAATTTTACCTCAAAAATTTAAAGGTATGGCAATAATAAAACCTTTAAGAGGCATTACCCCAAAAATCGGTAAAAACTGCTTTATAGCCGAAACGGCAGTTATAATTGGTGATGTTGAAATCGGTGATGATTGCAGTATTTGGTATGGGGCTGTTCTTCGAGGGGATGTTAACTCTATTAGAATTGGTAATCGTGTTAATATTCAGGATAATGCTGTGTTGCATACAACCTATCAAAAGACAATTCTAAATATAGGAGATGACGTTTCAATTGGGCATGGTGTAATTGTTCACGGAGCAGAGGTTAAGAACGGTGCATTGCTTGGTATGGGTTCAACCGTTATGGATAATGCTGTGATAGGCGAGGGGGCTATTGTTGCAGCCAATGCCTTAATAATGGAGCGAACTGTTGTTGAGCCTTGTAGTATTTATGCTGGTGTACCAGCAAAGTTCATTAAGGCTGTTGATCCTGCTCAAAGTAAGGATATGAATGAGCGCATTGCTCGTAACTACCTATTTTATTCGGGTTGGTATAAGGAAGAATAGTTTATCGTTGTTTGTTGTTCGTTGATGGTGACTTTAATTATTCTTTTGTCAACTTATAAACTTGTTAACTTATCAGCTTGTTTGCTTAACTAGCTTCTTTTCAAATGCCTCTTTAAAAACTCTGAGGTGTAGCTCTTCTTATTTTTCATCACCTCCTCTGGGGTTCCTGTACAAATGAGCTCCCCACCACCAGCGCCACCTTCGGGGCCAAGGTCTATAATGTAATCGGCAGTTTTAATAACATCCATGTTATGCTCAATCACCATTACGGTATTGCCTTTATCAACTAAACGATTTAATACATCGAGTAAAACTCGAACATCCTCAAAGTGCAACCCTGTAGTTGGTTCATCAAGTATGTAAAGGGTTTTACCAGTATCGCGTTTTGCTAGCTCAGCAGCAAGTTTTACCCGTTGCGATTCTCCTCCAGAAAGCGTTGTTGATGGCTGCCCAAGGGTGATATACCCAAGCCCAACCTCGTTTAGCGTTTTTATCTTTTGATGTATGGAAGGGATGCTCTCAAAGAAAACATCAGCCTGCTCGATGGTCATATCAAGGATTTGGCTAATGTTCTTCCCTTTAAACATTACCTCAAGCGTTTCGCGATTATAGCGAACTCCTGAGCACTCCTTGCATTTTACATACACATCGGGTAAAAAATTCATTTCAATAACCTGAACGCCAGCTCCCTTACAAGTTTCGCATCGTCCACCTTTTACGTTGAACGAGAAACGACCTGCTTTATACCCTCTAATCTTCGCATCAGGTGTCATCTCAAAAAGTTTGCGGATATCGGTCATTACGCCAGTGTAGGTGGCAGGGTTTGACCTTGGGGTTCGCCCTATGGGCGATTGGTCAACCTCAATTACCTTGTCGATATTCTCAAGGCCAATCAATTTGCCATATTCCAATGGCTCTTGGAATGATCTATATAAAACTTTGCTAATTGCAGGATGTAACGTTTCGTTGATTAGCGTTGACTTTCCACTACCAGAAACCCCTGTAACGCAGATAAACATTCCTAATGGAAACTCTACGTTGATATTTTTGAGGTTATTTCCTTTTGCACCTTTAATCGATATCTTATCACCATTACCTTTTCTGCGCTCTTTAGGAATTGGGATTGATAGCGTTCCGTTAAGATATTTTGCTGTAAGCGTATCAGTTTTAGATATTTGATCGGGTGTTCCTTCGGCAACTATTTTACCCCCTAATCTTCCGGCATGTGGACCAATATCCACAACATGATCGGCCGAAAGAATCATCTCCTCATCGTGTTCAACTACTATAACAGAGTTCCCAGCATCGCGGAGGTTACGAAGCGATTCAATAAGTCGAATATTATCCCTTTGATGGAGCCCAATACTTGGCTCATCGAGGATATATAGAACATTAACCAGCTTCGAGCCAATTTGCGTAGCAAGCCTTATTCGTTGACTCTCGCCACCCGAAAGCGATCCAGAGCTGCGATTAAGCGAGAGGTAGTTCAATCCAACATCACGAAGGAAGCTGATGCGCTCGCGAATCTCCTTGAGAATTTCTGTTCCAATGGCCTTTTGACGGTTGCTCAATCTATTTTCAAGGCCTTGCATCCATTGCCATAGCTCATCGATATCCATTGTCGAAACTTCGGCAATACTTTTTCCATCAATCTTAAACCAAAGCGACTCTGATTTTAGTCTTGAACCATGGCAAACAGGGCAGCTTACCTGACGGATAAACTGCTCGGCCCACTTAGGCCCTTTGCCACTCATCTCCTCGTTTTGGTGATTTTGTACGAAGTTCACCACACCTTCAAAGCTCAAAAAGTATGATGATGAAAGCCCCAGCGATGGGTGCTTTAGCTTGTACTGCTCCTCAGAGCCATAAAGGATAATATTTAAGGCATCTTCGGGGATATTCTCGATTGGGTCGGAAAGCGAAAACTCGTGCTTTGACGCAATAGCATCCAGTTGCCAGAATATCAGCGAACTCTTATATGGGCCAAGCGGCTCAATGCCACCTTTATTAATGCTTAACTTGGGATTTGGGATAATCTTGGTTAAATCAGCTTCGCTAACAGTTCCAATGCCATTGCAATGAGTGCAAGCGCCTTGTGGTGAGTTAAACGAGAATGTATGTGGAGCAGGCTCATCGTATGAAATGCCTGTGGTTGGGCACATCAAATGGCGACTGAAATAGCGATTTGTATTAGCATCCATATCGAGCACCATGATGATGCCTTTGCCATGCCCCATGGCATTTACAACCGATTCTGAAAGTCGCTTTTTATCCTGTTCAGATACCTTCATTTTATCGATTACCAGCTCGATATGATGTGTTTTGTATCTATCTAGCTTAAACCCCGGGCGCATCTCAATTATATCACCATTCACCCTAGCATAGATGTAGCCCTTTTTACGAAGCTGCTCAAACAGCTCCTTGTAATGCCCTTTGCGTCCACGAACAATAGGAGCGAGGATAGCCGTTTTTTTATCGGCAAAATTTTCGAGAATAAGGTTTACTATCCTTTCGTCGGTATAGCGAACCATCTCTTCACCTGTATTGTATGAATATGCCGTTGAGGCCCTTGCGTAAAGCAAGCGAAGGAAATCATATATTTCAGTGATGGTACCAACTGTTGAGCGTGGATTTTTACTTGTAGTTTTTTGTTCGATTGAAATGACTGGGCTTAAGCCTGATATCTTATCAACATCAGGGCGTTCCATTGCACCAATAAATTGGCGTGCATATGCCGACATGGTATCGATATACCTACGTTGCCCTTCGGCATAAATTGTATCAAATGCTAACGAAGATTTTCCGCTACCACTAAGGCCAGTAATTACAGTTAGCTTGTTCCTGGGGATATTTACATCGATATTCTTCAGGTTGTGCACTCTTGCACCCTGTACCGAAACCTCTGCTGCTTCTCCCTTTAAAATCTTCATTTCTTTGTATTTCTTTTGACGCAAGATGCCTGATTAGTTTGCAAGCCTGAAATCTGATGTCTAGTATCTGAAATCTTTACTCGTAAGCCTTTTCTCTAAAACCTTTTTCGGGAATATGGATTGTATACTTCTTTTTATTGATGTTTGGAAGCATATTGCTTCTTAACCAAGGGTTCAAGGTTTTAAGCATCTTATAGTTTGTTTCAAAGTGCTCAGCAAATCTTGCGATATTATTTATTGTAGTATCAACAATGACATCGTAATGTTTTAAGGGTGGATATAAATCGTTTTTATCGAGGATAAATCCATATTTCTTGGGATTTTGAAAGATAACTTTGAAGGCAATGATCCGATATAAATATCTACCTGTTTCTTCGCCAAGTACAAGGTTGTAGTAGCTCTGATTATTTTGACGATCGATTTGTTTATCGATACCATTACTGCCATAATTGTAGGATGCTGCTGCCAAAGTCCAATTGCCATATTTTGCATAGCTTTTTAGAAGGTAGTTGCAAGCCGCTCTTGTTGATTTCTCAATATTATAGCGTTCATCTACATCTTTATTTATTTCAAGGCCAAGTTCTTTTCCTGTTTTTTCGAGAATTTGCCAGTATCCAACTGCTTTTGCTGGTGATATTTCGTTTGCCAAAGCGCTTTCGGCAACTGCAAGGTATTTAAAATCATCCGGAACGCCTTCCTCCTTAAGTATAGGCTCAATTACAGGAAAGTATCGGTTTGCCCTTTTTAATAAAAGGAGTGTTTGTGAATGCCAGTAGGTATTTAGCTGAAGTTCACGATCAAGCCCTTCGCGAACATCAAAGAACTTAATGGGTACATTTTCATTGGCAAATGATAGTGTATCGGGTAATGATATCTGATAAGCCATGTTTCGAGAAAGCAATGTGTCTCGCTTGTCTAACTTAAAACTTGAAACTTCGTTACAACCTGCAACATCTGCCGTAAGGGTTATATATATGATGATGATAAGAGAAAATGAAGAAATTGTACTAATAACAGAAATCCTCTTCCACTTTTTGCAATCCAACTCCATAAAATCTTTTATATGAAATAACAATACTTTTAATGCTTTTGTTCCAAAAGCAATGCAAAGGTAATATTTTTTGAACTATTAAATTTGCTATAGGTAATAGGGATTAAGTTAAATTGGTATTTCAACACCACATTTAACATACGATGAGAATGGGTATGTTTTAGAGTCGCTACCTTGTAAAGGTTTTATTCCAATCTTAAATGATGGCTCAATTATTAAGTTTAGCTTATTATAAATTGGGAATGCTATTCCAATTGAAGCTATTGCAGTTGTTGAAAATTTGTCGACACCTTGAGTTTTCCCTTTAAGGTGAATATCATTTCCTTTTAAATCGAGTGTATTATTGATAAGCATTCCTGCTGACACTCCACCCTTAATAAAAAGGTTGATTTTCTTGTATTTTAACCCTTTAGCAATTGTTAATGGAATTTCTAGATAACGAAACCTTTGGTATGCTTCAATTTTATTAAAGTCGTTTTCATTTACCGCTGCTATAGATAAACTATTTAGCATGGGGTTTTGCATTAAAGTATATTCTGGGTTTGATGGAACCAACGTTCCGAAGCTATTTGATAAATTGTTATTCTGATATACTTCTGTATTTCTGTTTATAGAACTAATTAAATACAAATCTTTTTCTTTTTGTCCCATAAAACCTAACGATAATCCTGTCTCTATCGAAAATCGATTTGCAAACTCATAGCGGATAGAAATAGATCCACCAAATGAAGATAGTCCCGATTCTTGTTCAGCTCCCGTCTTATTGATAAATCCAGCTGAATGAAATGAGTATATTGGAAATCCTGATGCCGAAATATACAAATCACCTTTTCGTTTTTTTGTTTCGGCAACTTCAAGCGAATTAAAAATTTGTTTATTTATTGATAATTTTAAAGGTTTAACATCTTTTGCATTGATTATATGTGGTTTTCTAGTTGCAATTTCTTGAATAAAATTTTGCTCTCTTGTTACAGGTTTAATTTGATTTAATGATGATTGATAATCATTCTTTTCATATTGCTTTGATTTTTCATCAACCACAACTTTTGCAATTGTTTTTTTCATCACTCTACGATCGGAACTCTTTGATTCAATATTATTAATAACAGGTATTTCGCTTAAAACAGAAGGAGTGATAAAGGTTTTTTTAGAAGTGTTATTTTGATTTTCGGGTTGCAAACTTAGGTAACCACCAATAGAAATAAAAAGGGCAAGTGTTGCTGCTGAAGCGCACGAAGTAATTGCAATGATACGTTTCCGAGCTTTGGCGTTAAGAGTCGATTCAATTTCATTCCATAAACCGCTTGGAGGTGCAACCTCAAGCGATTTAAGTTTCTTGGCCATCTCATTATCAATACTATTCTTGTAAAAACTCTTCATATCTAAATTCTGATACTTTTTCTAATTTTTCTCTTAAAATTGCCTTTGCCCTCGAATAGTTCGATTTACTTGTCGATTCAGTAATACCAAGCATTTCAGATATTTCGTTATGCGAGTAATCATCAATGGCATAAAGATTAAAAACTGTTCGATACTGCTGAGGCAGTTCTGCGATAAGACCAAGAAAGAAATCTAGGTCATGCCCACTTTTCGAATAGTTTCTTCCATTGGGTTGCTCCTGCACAAGTTCAATGTTACTATATTCTTTTCTTTGCCTTAAATACTCTAAGGCAGTGTTAACAATTATTCGTCGAATCCAGCCTTCAAATGAGCCTTCGTTCCTATAAGAGTTTATTGATGTAAAAACCTTAATAAAACCATCGTGAAGTATATCCTTAGCGACCTCCAAATTGCTGGTATAACGTACACAAACGCCATACATCTTTGCCGAGCAGTTCTCGTAAAGCGTATGTTGTGATTTTCTATCGCCCTTTTTTAGTTTATCAATAAATTCAATAGAATATTCCACCTGAAAGCTAGTTGAGTACTTAGTTTTTCAACAAAAATAGTACCAACTTTAATTAGGATGCACCTTAGTATTAAAAAGTTGCGTTACTAAAAAAATATTTACGCAACCTTATTTCTACAATTTCATCTTTTTAAAAAAGAGTGATATGAAATGTCCATGTAATAAATTACACCAAAAGCAATGATTAAGATATGGACATTCCATGTGAGCCAAACAAAAATCAATTTAGATACTAGTTTGTGAGAAAGTTATAAATATGTTAGTTAACGAATTTTAAACACATGAAAACACGAATAACATTAATTGCAATATTTTTTATTCCAATCTCTTTTATCGGTTGTAAAAAGGAGGATAACAAGTTGCCAACCACACCAAAGGAGATTAAACTTCCAGCCAATTCGGTACAACTAATTTCCAATGGGAATAAGTTTGGTATCGATTTATTCAATAAAGTTGCGAAGGTTGATGATAGCAACTTAATGCTTTCACCTGTTAGTGCTAATATCGCTTTATCCATGTTGCTCAATGGTTGCGATGGTAACACTTTTACACAAATTAGGGATATGCTTGGTTATAATAGCTTAACTACAGAACAGATAAATGAGGTTTATAAAAGTTTAGTTTCACAGCTTTTAAGCGTCGATCCATCAGTTAAACTAGCCATTGCAAATTCTGTTTGGTCACAAAAGGGCTTTGCAATTAAAGATCTTTTCAAAAACGGCATGAAAGATAATTATGATGCGCGAATTGAGAGCCTCGATTTTAGTTTACCGTCAACACTGCAAACAATTAATAAATGGGCAAGTGATAATACTTATGGCAAAATACCTAAAGTTTTGGATGAGATTTCACCTGATTTGGTTATGTTTTTAATGAATGCTCTTTACTTTAAGGGGGATTGGTCATATCAATTCGATATATCTAAAACGCAGAACGAAATCTTTAATTTGTCAGATGGTAACCAAATTAATGTTCAAATGATGCATCTTACTGCTGATGCAAATGTTTTTAATGGTGACGATTATAAAGCGTTAGAACTTTTTTATGGCCGCAGGAATTTTTCAATGATAGTAATTCTCCCAAACAGTAATATCAGTGATTTTTACAGTGAGCTTAACGAAAACTCTTGGAATAGCTTAACGAACTTTCTTACAAATGCATCACCTATAAGTGAGCTGCAGATTGCTTTACCAAGGTTTAAGTTCTCTTACGAAAGGAAACTTAACGAAGTACTAATAGATTTAGGTATGAGCGATGCTTTTAACCCATCATTAGCTGATTTATCGGGGATATCAGAAAGTGAATTATTTGTTGATTTTGTTAAGCAGAATACTTTTGTTGAAGTAAACGAAACAGGAACCGAAGCTGCTGCTGTAACAACTGTTGGAGTTGGAATAACGAGCGCAGGCCCAATTAATCAATTTATTGTTGATAAGCCTTTTGTTTTTATCATTCGTGAAAGAACCACCAATACAATTCTTTTTATTGGGAAGGTGATTAACCCTAATATATAAAAATAATAGAGCCAGAAATAATTCTGGCTCTATTTAATAAACTATTCGGATTCAATTAGATTGACTGTTTGCTTTCTGCTACAGCGTTTCTATCAACTTTTTTAATTAACCCTTGAAGAACATTCCCTGGGCCTAATTCAACAAAGCTAGTTGCGCCATCGGCAAGCATATTTTTTACTGTTTGAGTCCATCTTACAGGTGCTGTTAGCTGTGCTACTAAATTTTTCTTTATCTGCTCAGGATCAGTAACCTTACTTGCATTAACATTTTGATAAATTGGGCATATTGGTTTTTGGAAAACAGTATTGTTGATTGCTGCTTCTAATTCAACCCTTGCAGGCTCCATAAGCGGCGAGTGGAATGCCCCTCCAACCATTAGTTTTAAGGCACGTTTTGCCCCTGCAGCTGTAAGCTTTTCGCATGCAATTTCGATCCCCTTGATTGAACCTGATATAACAAGTTGACTTGGACAGTTATAATTTGCGCAAACAACAACCTCATCGATTGATTTGCAAATTTCCTCAACTTTTTCATCTTCTAAGCCAAGAATTGCAGCCATTGTTGATGGTTCCTTCTCACAAGCTTTTTGCATGGCTTGTGCACGAGCCGAAACAAGTCTTAGACCATCTTCGAAGCTAAGTGCTCCAGCAGCAACCAACGCTGAGAACTCTCCTAATGAGTGACCGGCAACCATTTCGGGTTTAAAATCGGCACCCATAACCTTCGATAAAATAACTGAATGAAGGAAAATGGCGGGTTGAGTTACTTTGGTTTGCTTAAGATCTTCATCGGTTCCTGCAAACATTAAATTGGTTATTCTGAAGCCTAAAATCTCATTAGCTTTTTCAAACATCTCCTTTGCCAATGGTGAGTTCTCGTAAAGATCTTTACCCATTCCTACGAATTGTGCACCTTGACCTGGGAATACGAATGCTTTCATATTTTCATGTTTTGATTAAACGGGGCAAAAATAGAAAAAACATTCTAGTCAATACTCATTTGACTAAAAAGAAACTTAATGTATTGATTTATAGGATAAATTCTATACTACTCCAAAACAAGCTCACGAATTGGCATATTGTTTAGTAGAAGTTTTTCTTTAGCAATTTCAACATTTCCGTTGTCAAAAACCCTGATTACTGCCTTTGCAACAGTATCGTCGAATAGGAGAGTGGTTTTAATTTTGTATGAACCATCTTCATGCTTAATTTTTGTTGTTCTAATAGATGATTCAATCATAATGTATTCATCAGGCGTAGGTTTCTGACTAAAGTAAATATCATCAATTGAGGTTACTAGTCTATATGAACTTGCGTTTTTATGTGTGCTTCCAAGCACAAGCATGGCGTATTGGAAAACATTATCATCGGTAAGATGAAGTGGCGCTATAGTGTTAACCTCGTAAAAGGGTTGCGGGGTTCCATCAAGAATAAAAGTTTTCTCTCCATTATCAAGCATCTGTATTTCAAGATATGGGCTAAAGCTTAAGTCGATAAAAGTTACCAATTGAAAATCATTGTAGAATGGAAGTGTCTTACAATAAAATGTTGATTCTCCCAACGATACAAGATTGCTTCCA
>JBPXJX010000303.1:0-2369 GCA_051715525.1 Bacteroidales bacterium | reverse complement strand
GATTTGTTTGCTAATAACCAATTACCCAAAGCACTAATTCCTCTTCAATACACCTATTAACAAGCTTATTTAACCCACGGTTAATACGAATCCATCTGCGAATATAGCTACGCCAATGCTTATGGTACTCTGGATCGTTCTGGTTAAATTGATTAATTAATTCACGACCCATGAATATACTTGAGAAATAATCCTGAAATTCCTTAAAATTGTTAATTGTCACAAGCTTTTCGAGGTTATCGTTCAGCTCATTTTTAAGAGGGATGAAGGTGCGACTGTTGTACATGGTTTGCCCATAAAACTCGAAAAGATGATTGCTACGCTCAAAACAACCAGCAAATATGTTGAAAAGGTTGCTATTTAGATAAAGCGATTCCTCATCACATTTATTGTAGTTTTCATTATCGCCAGTTATATTGAATTCGATGAAGTCGATACATTCATCTTTGGTCATCAATTCAAACTTCATAATCAGGGTTGTTTATTGTGAAATACTATATATTCATTTATTCAAATTTAAGGTTTTATAATCATAAGGGCAATATTTTGTAGATAAATAGGTGTAAATTGTTGATTATATATAGATGAATATGATAATTTCGATCATTTTAATTGCTAGGTTTGACGAAAAAAGATGATAGGAACGCTTGTAAATTTTGGGGCAATTATTGTAGGTGGGGCTATTGGTATAAAATTTAAATCGATATTGCCTCAAAGAGTAATTGACTTGCTTTTCCAAGTTTTTGGACTCTTTACGCTTTACTTAGGTTTTACAATGGGTTTGAAAACCCAAAACGCTATATTAATTGCCTTTAGCTTGATACTCGGAGCGCTCACAGGCTCGGTTTTAAATTTACAGGATAAGACTGATAAGTTAGGTGAGTCGATTAAAAGTAAGTTTAACCTTAAAGGTGATAAGTTTTCAGAAGGATTTATTGTTGCATCGCTTCTATTTTGCATGGGACCAGTTGCTATTCTTGGCTCAATTGAAGAGGGAATTGGTAATGAACCCAAATTGCTTCTTATAAAAAGTTTGATGGATGGTGTAGCATCAATTGCTTTGGCCTCATCGCTTGGCGTTGGGGTTATCTTTTCAGCGGTACCAATTCTGATTTATCAGGGCTTGGTCACTTTACTTGCAAAGTGGGTTGGCGGCTCGTTTAGCGAGGTAATGATTAATGAAATCTCAGCTGTTGGTGGGATATTACTTATTGGGATGGCAATCAACCTGCTGGATATTAAAAAGATTAGAGTTATAGATTTTATAACTGCACTTATATACATTGTTCCACTTGTCTACTTTTTTAGCTAACTTGTACCAATGATAGTAAAGCATAACGAACATATTCAAGCGCTTACATCGCTTTTTAAAGAGCATTTTAAGGCAGAACCTTTATCTGTAAATGTCTTACCAAAATCGGGTTCTAATCGGATTTATTTCCGAATTATAGGCGATAATAATTCATATATAGGGGCTTACAATGCTGATATTAAAGAGAATCAAGCATTCTTTGCCATTACCAAGCATTTTGCATCAAAGGGTATAAATGTGTCCGTGCTTATGGCTGTATCAGCCAATCAGCAATATTATCTTATTTCTGATTTAGGCGATTCAACGCTTTATTCCTTGCTCTCGTGTCAAATCGCTAATAGCGATTATAATGAAAAGATGATGGGTTACTTTAAATCCTCGTTAGAGCATTTGGTGAAAATCCAAACCAAGGGACATGAGGGCTTTGATTATAGTGTATGCTATCCTAAACAGATATTCGACCGTAGGTCAGTAATGTGGGATTTTAACTACTTTAAATACTCATTCCTTAAGCCAGTTGGAGCAATTTTTGATGAGGAGAAATTAGAGGATGACTTTGAATCATTTGCCAGCTATCTTCTAGATGATGATATGAATTACTTTCATTATCGCGATTTCCAATCACGGAACGTAATGGTAAAGGATGAAGAGTTATATTTTATCGATTATCAGGGAGGTAGGAGAGGACCATGTTTATACGATGTGGCTTCATTTATTTATCAGGCAAAGGCTGCAATCCCTCAAAATCAAAGGGATATACTTTTTGAACATTATATTGATGCGCTAAGTAAAGAAAGGCAAATTGATAAAACTCACCTAAAAGAGCGCTTCCCTGCATTTGTGCTCTTTAGAATAATCCAAACGCTTGGTGCTTATGGCTATCGAGGATATTTTGAGGGTAAAACTCATTTTGTACAGAGCATTCCACCTGCAATAAAGAACCTTAACCAGCTATTAAATGCCAATTTCCTTGATATCAAGATTAATTATTTGGTTGGCGTATTAAAAGATGTAATTCAACTTGTTGAGCCCAAGAATTCTGAAATACCAACATTTA
>JBPXJX010000302.1:0-5001 GCA_051715525.1 Bacteroidales bacterium | reverse complement strand
CAGCACTACTAAAACGCATTTCTCCATAATTTACATGTTCAAAGTCTATGCTTAATAACCCAATGTTTTTAAATACATATGCAGCACTTCCAATAAATTTCATTGGGGTTTCGAATTTGTACTCAAATTTACCTACAGGTGATTCGCTATAGAAGTTAACTTTAACATTTGCAGTATCAAGGTTGGCGCTCATCGAATACGAATAGGTGTCTTCAAAGTTGAAGTAGGTTGGCGAATGGAAAGCAAATCCAAGCCTTAAACCTTCAATAGGTTTGTAAATCATACCAATTTTGAAGTTGTACCCTGTACCGTTTGTCTCGTAGCTTTGAAAATAGTCGAAATAGTTAAATCTATCCCCAATAGGCCACCTTTCATTATCCAAAAAAGCATCTTCGCTGAATGTGGTATTGTTAATGTAATTAAAGCTGTTGATACCAAGCGATGCCCCAATGAAAAATTTATTTGAAATATTGGTTGCGATCGAAAGTGTGTATTCTCCTGATGAACCTTCTGTTGTAACTACATTTTTTTGTGTAACAGCATCACCACCTCGCAAAATATTTCTATAATTTCTTCCAGAAGTTCCTGGAATTGTATCGTATAAAAGCATGGTATTCCATGCCATTACGATATCCCAATCTTGTGGAGGAGCAATTTTTAAAAAGGGAAACTTATCATTATCATCAAAAAGATCATCTATGTAATAACTGTTTGCAGTATTCGCTTTACCTTCAAAATAATCTAATATTGAGTTATTAAGGTTATTTCCTTTTGCAAGAGAGTTAGCATAAAAATCATTTGTCCGATTATAACCAATAGCAATATTGAAATTAATTAACCCTGTTTCTGCATCACCATTTGGTTTATACGAAAAAACGAAACCAATATTATCAATTCCTAATCGATTGCGATAATCAATTCCGTTACTTCCATTATAATCTGAGTTTACGCTCCGTTTTTTAAACGAAGGTGTAAACGTAAATTCTGATGAACGGTACACACCTAAACCCGCAGGGTTAATGCCTATTGAGCTGAAATCGCCGCCTAAAGCGCCAAAAGCCCCACCCATGGATGTGAATCTCGCTGTTCCAGAATTAAAAGTTTGTGAGAAATTTAATGCATCAGATGTTGTTTGGGCCTTTGAAATTTCTGAATAAAGAAAAGCAATAAGGAATATGGTGAATGATAATTTACTTTTCATCTGTTTTTATTTTAAATGAAATAAACGCTTACGTTTTGCTATGTAAAACATAAAACATCTTTTTGTATGAACTATTACTATTTTATGGATGTTTAATGTTTTACGCCAATTTGATTAAATTATCTTCTGCGTGTATTACTTCCACCTGAAGAATTACTTTGATTCGAGTTTGAACTAGATCCTGTACTCGTTCTTGTAGGGGTGTTACCCGAAGAGCTGCTTCCCCCAGAGTTTCTGTAATTAGTTTCTCTATTAGAACTTCCATTAGAACTTCCAGCGTTCGAATTTCTTGATCTTTCAGTTGATGAGTCAACCCTATTGGGCCTATTATATGTTGGCGTTGTATTTCTACCTTCCCTTACGTTTGAGTTGTCTCGGCTATTATTGTTATTTCTATTTGTTGCATCGGTATTCTGATTTCTTGTTCCAGTTCTTATATAGCCATCGTTACTTGATGAACGTGGGCGTTGATAGCTATTGTTGTTTCGACGAGTTGGTTCGGCAAGGCTTGTATTTCGAGTAGATCCACTTCCTTCCCTTAATCTAGTAGTGCTTAAGTCGCCACTACGATTACCTCTGCGAGTTATTTCTTGGTTACTATTTCTATACCCTGAACGAGTATAATCAGTTTGGTTCACGTTTCTTGTTCGTGTATCTAAATTATTACCCCTAGGGTTAGTGTTAAGCCCATCTCTTCTTCTTGATGATGCTATCTGATTTTCGAAAGAATTATCACCCCTTAATCGATTCGATATACTAGATGATGTGTTGCCCGATCTTGGGCCATAATAGTAATTGTTATAATTATAATTAAAGTCAGAATACTTATAATAGCCCCATAAACTATATGGATTCCATATATACCAACTATTTAAGTTATAGTAAGGGTAATTATAAGAGTACCATGGATTCCAATTACCATAACCAAATTCAAAACCTAACCCAAAATTTAAGTGATATTGAGGCCATGAAAACATTCTTGAAATATACCATGGTTCAACCCAAACTTGATTACCCATAACAACAACATTGTAGAATGCAGGGTCGTAAGTTGTTGCATTGAAATAATCACTCGAGTAATAGGTTGACAAACCTTCTAATCTATAGCTAGGATCTTGCATACCCTTTAGCCTACGTTCGTATGATTCTTGATAAGAGTCAGAAAGTATTCTCTCATAGGGGTTACTGCTTTCTGCTTTATATATCACTGTGTCTATATTCGTGCTATCCGATGCAAGAATTTTTTTGTATTTATCTTCAAGTTGAGCAAATTCGTTTTGTTTTTGGTTGGTATCATCTACTCTTTTAATATCTTGGTTTTTTTCAGAGATATTTGAAACTTGAGTTTTACTTGGAGTGTAGTAAATATCATCACTTGAATTACCGGATGATTTGCTCATATTCATGCTCGATGAGCATGATGTTAGGATAATCCCTAAAAGAGCAACCGAAAGGATTTGTAGTTTGGTTTTCATATCACACCTCCAGTTTGTATGTTAAATTGTTTTATTTAGTTATTTTTGTTGCTTACTAATTAACTGATTTAAAACAAAAATCATACCAAGTAGATAGAAATGGCTAAGGAAATTACTAGTAGGAGCGAGAATTATTCGCAATGGTATAACGATATCGTTGTAAAGGCTGGATTAGCTGACCATTCGGCAGTTAGAGGCTGTATGGTAATCAAACCTTATGGGTTTGCAATTTGGGAAAAAATACAAGCCCAACTCGATAAAATGTTTAAGGAAACGGGACATCAAAACGCCTATTTCCCGCTATTTATTCCAAAATCTTTCTTTAGTAAAGAAGCTAGCCATGTTGAAGGGTTCGCCAAAGAGTGTGCCATTGTTACTCATTACAGATTAAAAAATGATCCAAATGGGAAAGGTGTTGTGGTAGATCCCGATGCAAAGCTCGAAGAGGAGCTAATTGTTCGCCCTACATCTGAAACTATTATTTGGAATACATATCGTAGTTGGATCCAATCATATCGCGATTTGCCTATTCTTATTAATCAATGGGCAAATGTTGTTCGCTGGGAGATGAGAACACGTTTATTCTTGAGAACTGCTGAGTTTTTATGGCAAGAAGGCCATACTGCTCATGCTACTAGAGAAGAGGCTGTCTCTGAAGCTGAATTGATGGTTAATGTTTATGCTAAATTTGTTCAAGAGTGGATGTCGGTTCCAGTTATTATTGGTACAAAATCTGAAGCAGAACGATTCGCAGGAGCAGTTGAGACATATTGTATTGAAGCATTAATGCAAGATGGTAAGGCTCTTCAAGCTGGCACTTCACATTTTCTTGGTCAAAACTTTGCAAAAGCATTTGATGTTAAATTCTCAAGCAAAGAAGGATCACTCGATTATGTTTGGGCTACATCGTGGGGTGTTTCTACAAGATTGGTTGGTGCTCTCATTATGGCTCACTCCGATGATAATGGATTGGTTTTACCTCCAAAGCTTGCGCCAACACAAGTTGTTTTTATTCCAATTTACAAGTCAGATGAAGAATTTTCTAAAATTAGTGAGAAAGTAAAAGATCTAAAGAAATCGTTAGAATTAAAAGGAATTACTTGTCTTTACGATGATAGGGATAACTGCAAACCCGGATTCAAGTTTGCTGAATATGAAATGAAAGGTTTTCCTGTTCGAATTGCCATTGGACCAAAGGATTTAGAGAAAGGTACGGTTGAAATTGCCCGTCGTGATACATTAACGAAACAATTTGTAAATCAAGAAAATGTTGCTGAGTATGTTGAAAATCTTTTAAAGGATATTCAGGACAACTTATTCAATAAAGCTGTAAATTTCAGATCAGAGAATACTACTAAGGTAGATTCTTATGATGAATTTAAGCGAGTGCTTGATGAAAAAGGAGGTTTTGTTCTTGCACATTGGGATGGAACCAAAGAAACTGAAGAGAGAATTAAAGAGGAAACAAAGGCTACTATTCGATGCATACCTATAGATGTACAAGCAGAGGAAGGGAAATGTATATTAACAGGAAACCCATCTAATAAACGAGTTCTTTTTGCTCGTGCATACTAATTTAAACTTATCAGGTTTTAAAATAACAATTAACCTCGAAATGTATGGAATCATCTAAACAGCAAGAAACCAGACAGCTTATACTTAATAATCTTTCAGAAAAATCGGGAATGAAGCAATTGGTTTACGACAATACATTTGCTACATTTAACTTGATTAAAGAAGTGTTACACGAGATGGCTTCAGATTACAATTCTGCATTTAAGGGGATTGATAAAAGAGTGAAGCTAGAGTATCATGATAGAGGAAAATTTGAAGCCGAAATAAGAGTTGCAGGTGATATTTTGATATTTAGTATGCACTCAAATATTTTTCAATTCGATCGCGACCATAATATCTGGAAACTTTCCTATGTAAAGGATAATAAAAATGCCTCTTATTGCGGTATTATCAATGTTTATAACTTCTTAAGAGATTCATTTAAATATAATCGTTTAGATGATTTGGGGTATTTAATAGGTCGAATTTTTATTAATAGGGATTATCACTACTTTGTTGAAGGAAAACGCCAAATGGGATTTCTCTACAATAATTTTGGTTCAGCAACAATTGATAAAGAAGCTTTAGTTAACATTATTCAATCATCAATCCTATATACTCTTGAATTTGATTTACTTGTACCACCTTACGACATGGTAAAGATTGCTTCGGTTAATCAGATGAATACAAAAATTGAAAATTCAAAGCTTCAAACGGGTAAACGCCTTGGGTTTAAGTTTAACTCTGATGATGTTCTTGAATAGTCCAACT
>JBPXJX010000301.1:0-1954 GCA_051715525.1 Bacteroidales bacterium | reverse complement strand
GCCGCCAAGCTTATCCATATTGCGGGTGTGGGTTTGCTGATAGATACTCCCTGCCGAAAAGAATAGCATAGACTTAAACAGCGAGTGGTTAAGCGTGTGCAGTAGAGCACCGCTAAAGCCTAATATAATAAGGGGTTGATTATTAAAGCCAATTCCCATCAATCCTAAACCAATACCAATACCTATAATGCCAATGTTCTCGATGGTACAGTAGGCAAGCATCCTTTTGTAATCGTACTTAACCGCTGCATTGGCAATTCCATAAATGGCGGTAATAACCGAAACGGCAAGTATTACTTCACCTATTATAATATAATCCGATTGTATGTTCGATAAAACCCGTAAAATCCCGTAAATACCAAGCTTAACTATTACGCCCGACATAATCCCCGATACATGTGATGGTGCTGCAGGGTGAGCGTGTGGCAACCACGAGTGGAATGGGATAAAGCCCGCTTTAATGGCAAATCCGGCCAGTAGAACTACAAGTAGGCAAATACTCCCGTTATTACTGAAAAAGGTTGAAAGTGAAGCAAAGTTGAACGAACCGGTTTGAACGTAAAGCCAGATAAACCCAACGGTTAGCAGCGCAACGCTGATGTGCATCTGAATCATGTAGTTGATACCCGCTTTTAGTGTATCCTTCTTCTGATATTCGAATATTACAAGTACAAGCGAAGAAAGCGACATTATCTCCCAAGCCACCAAAAAGGCTAACCCATGCTCGAGCATACAAACCCATAGCATCGATGAGTGGAAAAGGGTAAGGAAAACCCAATGAATGGCAAGGTTTGTTTTAAGATCTTGATACGATTTTAGGTAACCGATACCGAAAAGGGTACCATTTATAACGGTAAGGTTGATTATAAGAATAAACCAAGCCGAAAGCGCATCGATTCTGACCGTGATATTGCCAATAAAGCTTGATAGATGGTAAATATCAGTAACAGGTTTACCTAAAATAGCCGATAAGGCCGGAATAGAAGTTAGAATAGCATTGATGAGTATAACGCTAAAAGCGAGGATTGGCTTGTTCCTCAGAGGTGTTAACATCAGCCCGATAATCCCAAAAACCAGAACCGCTGCTGCCAATCCGATAAGCTGTGGGTAATCCATAGTAACCTTAAAATGATAAAAATCAGAATGTTAAATAATATATGTTTCGTCTTTATATTTTGAAATATTACATCCAACATTTCAAACCCCAAAATTAAACTTTAATCTTTGGATAGGTAGGAAATATTCTATTTTTTGATTTTCGATAATTTTAGAATACTCAATATTAGTGGGTTAAATATCTTATTTAGGATGGGTCTAAGTTAGTTACAAGTTACAGAAAGCGGAAATAGCCATAAGTTAATAGTTTACAATCACCCCTCATTATGCTTAGCTCGTAACCATAAATCATCCACTCGTAAAATTAACTTGACTTTGGTATCTTATATCGTAAATTAGCCAATAAAGGTTTGAACTATTTGTGGATTAAGCAAAGCAGGCCAAACCTTGCATTATCTTATTTTTTGCCTTATGGTTTACTACGATTATTTCGAAAGCTATAAGCTTTTGGTTGTTCGATGGGAAGGGGACACTACTGTTAACGACTTTATTGGAGTAATTGATTCAATGTCCACCGAGTTTAATGATTGTAAGCCAGACTATATTCTTAGCGATTTTCGTAAGGCAACTTTTGCTTTTAAGCCCAAAGGTGTTGATAAAATCCTTCGTTTTAGAGCCGAAAAAGCATCATTTAAGCCAAAGTATATGTCGGTCTTTTTAGTTGATGATGTTATGCAAACAACATATACTACGCTTTATAACTATTTCTTGCAATCCAAAAAGCTCAAGATCGAAATATCGGTATGTGTTACTATATCAAAAGCCGCCTCTTTGCTTGGCTTAATGGCAAACCCCGGCGAACTTGAGCTGATGATCCAAAACCTTAAGCAAACATTAA
>JBPXJX010000300.1:0-2805 GCA_051715525.1 Bacteroidales bacterium | reverse complement strand
TATTTTAACTTAAGTCCGTAACAGAAAAACTTAACTTATATGAAAAAGTTAATCCCAATATTTATTGCTGCAGTTTTTTTACTTACCGTATCGTGCTATAGAAATGGCGCTAAATACCCTAAAACCAAGAAAGAAGATGTTACAGATACCTACTTTGGCGTTAAGGTTAGCGACCCCTATCGATGGCTCGAAAGCGACTCATCGGCAGAAGTTACCCAATGGGTTAACGAACAGAATGCGATTACCAATGAGTATTTGAATAAAATAACTTTCAGAAATAGTATTAAAGAGCGATTAACTAGCCTTTGGAATTATACAACCATGTCGACTCCTTTTAAGGAGGGAGGTAAATTTTTCTTCTACAAAAAAGATCCTGGTCAAAATCAGGCTGTTCTTTATATGCAAGAAACGTTAGAGGCAGAACCTCGAGTGATACTTGACCCAAATAAATTAAGCACCGATGGTACAGTTGCTGTTTCAGATATTAGCGTTTCGCGAAATGGAAAATATCTTGCTTATGCCATTGCCGATGGTGGATCAGATTGGAGAACGCTTAAAGTGTTAGATCTTTCTACAGGCAATAATCTTACCGATGAGTTGAACTGGGTAAAGTTTTCAGATATTTCGTGGTATAAGGAAGGTTTCTTCTATAGCCGCTATAATGCACCTAAAAATGGGAAAGGGCTTGTTGCTGTTTCACAGTTTCAAAAAGTGTGCTACCATAAACTTGGTGATGCACAAGATAAAGACGAAGTAATAATGGGTAATAGCGAGATGCCAAACCTTATTTTTACATCACAGGTTACAAGTAACGAAAAGTATCTTATCATTTATGAGGCTGAATCAACTTATGGTAATTCCGTTTATATCAGGAATCTCACAAAAAATGATGTATTCAGCAAACTTACCATTGGGTACGAATTTGAGTATAGAGTATTAGATGATGTAAACGACAATTTAATTGTTCTAACCAACTATAAAGCACCCAAGAATAAGCTAATTAAGATAAATATTAACACCCTAGATATTGGAAACTGGCGCGATATTATACCTGAGAAAAAAGAGGTTTTAGAAAATTGTGCATTAATTGGTGGTAAGATAGTAGCTAGCTATATACAGGATGCTAAGAGTAAGGTAGAGGTTTACGATTTGAATGGCGAAATGGTTAACCAAATAGAACTCCCAACGCTAGGTGTATTTAATAGAATTAATGGGAGTCAGCAAGATTCTATAGCTTTTTATTCCTTTTCCTCTTTTACTTTACCAACAGCAGTTTATAAGTACAATGTAAATACAAATAAATCGGCTGAATTTTTTAAACCTGCAATAAACTTCAACTTCGACGATTACGAAACAAAACAGGTTTTTTATAAGAGTATAGATGGTACGGAGGTTCCGATGTTTATTGTTTGCAAAAAGGGAACTCAACTAAATGGTAAAAACCCAACTTTACTTTATGGATATGGAGGGTTTAATATTAGCCTTTTACCAAGCTTTAGCGTTGAAAGGTTATTGTGGCTTGAGAATGGCGGAATTTATGCCCAAGCTAATATTCGTGGAGGCGGTGAGTATGGTGAGAACTGGTATAAAGCAGGAACTAAATTGAATAAACAAAACGTTTTTGACGATTTTATAGCTGCTGCTGAATATCTAATTAAAGAGAATTATACAACTCCTCGCAAATTGGCTATTGAAGGAGCATCAAATGGAGGCTTGTTGATTGGCGCAGTTGTTAATCAACGCCCCGAACTATTTAAGGTTGCTTTACCTGAGGTAGGGGTCATGGATATGCTTCGTTACCATAAGTTTACAATTGGTAACTTATGGGCAAACGATTATGGTACAAGTGCTGATTCAATTGAGTTTGTTAACCTTTATAAGTATTCACCAGTCCATAACGTTCGTTCAGGAGTTCGCTATCCATCAATAATGGTTTTCACTGCTGACAGAGATGATAGAGTTGTGCCTGCACATTCATTTAAGTACATCGCCACTGTTCAGGATAAGCAACGCATAAGCCGCAACCCTTCGTTAATAAGAATTCAAACAAGGGCTGGTCATGGCGCTGGAACCCCTACATCAATTCAAATTGAAGAGGCAGCTGATAAGTATGCGTTTACTTTCTTCAATTTAGGCGAAGAGTTAAAGAAATAAGAACAAATATTTTTTTTTCTAAGGAGTTGGATACCCAACTCCTTTTTTATTCTTTTTTTAGAAATATTTATGCAATATCTTGTAATTGAGGGAAATATTGGTGCTGGCAAAACAACACTTGCAAATAAATTTGCTGCTGATATTAATGCAAAACTAGTACTTGAAAGGTTTGCCGATAATCCTTTTTTACCTAAATTTTATAGCAATCCCGAACGATACAGCTTTACACTTGAACTCTCGTTTTTGGCCGATAGGTATAAACAGCTAAACGAGGATTTAAGATCAGTTCCCCTATTCCAATCCATTATTATTGCAGATTATTTCTTTATGAAGTCGCTCATTTTTGCTAAAAACACGCTAAGCGGCGATGAGTATAACCTTTACCGACAGGTATTCGAGATAATATATAACTCAATTCCAAAGCCAGACCTATACGTATACCTACATTTGCCTATCAATCAGCTTTTGGAGAATATTCATAAAAGGGGAAGAGATTATGAGCAAACAATCACAGCAGAATATCTTGAAGAGATTCAAAAAGGATATTTTGACTTTTTCAGACAACACCCAGAGTATACCTTTCTTATAATCGACACATCAAATATCGATTTTGTTTCAAATTCGGCTGATTATCTTAAACTTAAGTCTGTA
>JBPXJX010000299.1:0-1819 GCA_051715525.1 Bacteroidales bacterium | reverse complement strand
GAAATGAAGAAAATAACATGTGTTTTGTTTTTTTATTTAGCAGTGTTAAGTATTAAAGCTCAAACAGAAAAAGGAAAAATAATATTTGCTTCTGGTTCAAATATTTCTTGTTTAATAGGTACTAATACTTATGAGTTTTCAGGAACAGTAGTTAAAGAGGTCAAAAGCAAACAATTTTCAATCGAACCATCAATAGGATTTTTTGCAATCAACAATTTAGCGCTTGGATTGTCGATTCCAATTAACTATTCCGAAAATTCAGATGACGAGTTTAATACGAATATATCCTCTTATGGAATAGCCCCGTTTATTAGATACTATTTAAGCGATTCAAAAGTAAAACCATATTTAAATTTCGATATTGGATATATTATAGCTAATGCAAAGTCGAATCTTGATGAGGAAATAGATGATACCTATGGCGGATTTGTTGGAGATGCCGGAATTGGAATATCTGCATTTTTTTCTGAAAGAGTGGCATTCGATACTCAACTATCATATGGCTTTGGCCGGATGATATATAATGGCGATACCGATTTAAAAATAAAAACCAGAGCATTTGGGGTATTAATCGGATTTACTGTAACCTTTTAATTGCTGAATAAATGAAAATTAAAATATTTGCTGTATTTGCAATTCTAATAATTTTTAGTTCATGTATGAAGGATGACATGCATAACTCAAAGATATTAGAACTTGGAGTTTCTTTAGAAGAGCTTATAAAAAAAGGAGTTCCTGTTGAGAAGTTATATAATGCAGGTGCAACCCTAAAAGAACTAATCGATGCTCATGCACCTTTAAATGAACTTATTTTAATAAAGGGAATTACTTTAAAAGATTTAGTTCTTACTAAAGTACCAATGGTTGATTTAATAGCACTACTTAAAAGCGGAGCAGTAAGTTTTGATGAAATGATTGATTCTGGTATTGGGATTGGAGTAATTGCTAAAGCTGGTTATACCGATGAGCTGGTTAAAATTGGCTATATGGGATATTTATACGATGTTAATGGACGAGAATATAAATGGGTTAAAATAGGAAATCAGAAATGGATGGCTGAAGATTTAAAAACAAACAAATATGCCGATGGCACCAGTATTGACCTAGTTCCCGACAATACTTCAATTTATAGCACTACCCAAAAATCATATTTTTTAAGAACTACCTACTACGATTATTTCTATAACATATACCCAATTAACGAAAATGGTTATTATTACACGTGGGCTGCTGTAATGAATGATTCTCCTAGCAATAATGATTTGTTATCCAATGTACAAGGAGTATGCCCTTGTGGCTGGCATGTTCCAAGCGTTTTAGAGTTTAAAGAATTAATGAGTTATGTTGGGTATGATTACATAATGGGCTTGGAAGGACTTGCTTTAAGAAGCGACTACTCGTGGTACGAGGATATGGAAGTTGGAATCGACTACTACGGTTTTACTGCTTTGCCGAAAGGTTATCATTATTCAGACCATTATGGTGAAACAGGCGAAGGTGCAAGTTTCTGGACAACTCGAGAAGAGGAATACGAATCTTTTGGAATAAGATATAATGCGGATTTTTTTACTGTTAAATGGAATTATGCTGATATTTCGTCAAGTAATAAAGTTGAAGGAAGGAATGTTCGATGTGTTAAAAACAGGTAATTGAAAATCCTCTATGCTCGGCGTAGATTTTGTCTACGTTGTGGCTAAAGGCAGTTTCCAAACTACCAGCATGAGGGCGGGTAAAAAAATACAAAATAATATTAAGATTTAAATTACACACTAATATTCCCTCTTTGGGCTTAGATATCTTTAGTTACCAGCTAAATACA
>JBPXJX010000298.1:0-3103 GCA_051715525.1 Bacteroidales bacterium | reverse complement strand
TATTTTCAGGAGTATCAGTGTATTCGCAGAAAAGGCATTTTAAATCCGCATTAAGAGGTAGTGTGGGATGAAAACAATTAGGACAATCAATTATTTCAACCTTATTAGATTTAAGAGTTTCAAGAGCTGGTTTAAGTTTTGCCAATCTTAAAACAATGTATTTATCGAATTTAGACGATTTAATTAAAATGCTTTTATAGAAAGTTTGTGAGTTCTTTGAGTATTTTTTTATGTTAATATTTTCTTTCGTGATATCCAGAATGTGCGATAAAACTTTTGAAATATTACTTTTAATAACTACGTCTTTTTCATTAAAAGCAAAATGCTCAATTCGATTCCTCCTTTTTCGCAATTCTCTAAAATACTTTTTTGCATTATCCGAGATAATAACTCCTGCAATATTTTCTAAACGATTTAAAAGTGTTTCAAAAGAAACACTTTCAAAGTCTCCTGAAAGTAGGTGCTCGTAATTCGCGTTATCAATGTTTTCGAAAATAAGAGACCAGTGTTCACATCTTAATATTTCTTTCAAAACTAATTCAACACCTGAAGAAATATGTAAAACTGAATATTTCAATTCGTTTTCATCCGTTGATTCTAAAATTGGATTTAATGATGTGTCAATAAAATCTAAACCATTTTCTAGTAAATCAAATTTAATCTCTTTAATATTACTCATGGTGTATCTTTTAAATAATAACTGCTAACGTTTGCTGCTAAAAAATGACGGGGAGTTCGAAGCAGCAATCTTGACCCACGTTAAAATATAACTTAAAAACTAATTAAAAACTTGTCTACGCTTCAACCCCGTTGGTTTTTAGCAGCTGTTACCGCCTGTGCTTTTCTTAATTTGTTAAACTACTTGGAAATTCTTCTGCAATAATTTCGTTTATAGTTTTCTGCTCACCTTTTGCTTTAAGTTGTTCAAGAATTGCTATGGTTTCTCTATACTCAGGTGCTTCTGGCAACCTTATAAATTCTGTATCTATTCCAATTTCCTTAATTCTCTGTTCAATTTCGTCAATAGTTACATTGAAAAACTCCTTTCGGTAGTTTATCATATTCACTTTTTTATTTGTGAAGGTATTATGTAATTCATTTTCAAGTGCGGGTGCATCTTCAGAATATATCATTGCGTGAATATCAAATTGAAATGGAACAGAGGCATCACCCAATTCTTTTACTCTGTCTACTGGTTCTAAACGTCTAGTCATACCAATTTTGAATACTTGTTCGCCGAATGAACCAATGTTTGAAATGATGTAAACGTGTCCACGTTTTGTTTGTTGAGCCATTGAAATTGCACGTTCCTTTTTCTCATGAGCTTCTTTTAATTCTTGCTCAAGTTTTTCAATTTGTGCTTGAAGTTTTTCATGCTTTTCACCTGATGCCTGTTCAATTTCTTTTCTTGCTTTTTCAAGTGCTTTTTCATAATTCGCTTCCTCTTTCTCAGCCTCTTTTTGTGCTAGTTCAAATTCTCTTCTTGCTTTTTCTTCTTCTCTCAATGCTTCCTGTGCTGCACGTAGTTCTTCTTTTTCCTTTTGCCTCTTTAATTGATATTCATATTCAAGTGTTAATTCCTTTAATTTTAGGTCAAGATATTTGCTTTGAATTGTTACTGTCTGACTTTCTCCAATTTTATTTATTGTTTCAAAGGATTTCTTAATTCTCTCAATCAGTTGATTCACATTATTCCATTTTACTTTTGCAATTAATGATTCACATTCGCCATTAAATGCACGCAAGGTTAATTTTATATATCGTTTTGTGCTTGCTTTTCCTTTTGCTTCACTTCCGTCAATTGTCCAATTAGTCCTACAAATAGCTGCACTTTCAGAACTAATCATTTCCTTTTGAAGTTCAATTATTTTATTTTGCTCTTCTCTATATTCGTCTGACTTTTCAAAGTCATAAATTGGTTCATAAACACCATATTCAATAAGGTCAAGTTTGTTCTCGAATAAACTTATTTCTTTGCGTAGTTTAGTATAAATTTCAAGAGCACTTTTGTAGTCAGAGTTAAGTTTGTTGATAATGTCCTCAGCCGTCTTTATTTCAGATTGCTTAAGTAATTTGAGTTGCTCTAAACTTTTTTTCTGGTTTTCGGTTTCTGCTTCAACATCAGCAATTGGTTTGTAATGTTCAAGTTGTAATTTGAGTTGATTGATTTCCTCAAATTCTTTTTTCTTCAGAAAGTCAAATAGTCCCATGATATTTATTCTTTAGGTTAAAAGTTCGGTCTTCTAGCATTGGCGGTAACGTTGTCGTGCTAAAAATTGTAGGGGAGAAGCAGCCTACAAAGCTATCCCACGGTAAAAACAGACTTAAAGGTAGTAAAAAAGGCAAATCGGCAATAAAAACCCCTATAATTTTTAGCACGTGTTAGCAGCCCGTGCGCTTGTAGCCAGCTGCCTTGGCGCGACGCTTGCCCTCTGCGCCCTCGTCTGCAAAGGGTGTGACGCGGTTCAGCGTAGTATCCAAATACCCTAGAGCCGACCCAGTTCCCACTCGGCGTCCAGCCGATCGCCGTATCAAGTGGTAGCGGCCACCCCTGTGAGCTCAGGAGCGCCTGTAATAGCCGTTATTGCTTACTAGCTCAACCCGCTTGAGGAAGCGTGGCGCACGCTTTGCCTCCGCGTCCTCAACCCGCAAGCGGCGTGACAAGGCGTGTTAGCCGTGGAAACGGTTTCCAGGTACGATTATCGCTGTCCAGCACGAATATCACACGTTAAACCTGTAGTAATCGATGGTTGCTTGGGGTGGTCGAAAAAACACTTTTATTAAAAACCATTGGCTCAGCAGAGCCATCTGTGGGTAGGTCAAGAAATCCAAAATCATGCGAAACTGCGCATGGCTACTAACGTTTCGCGTATTTGTTGTGTTTGGGAGTTTGAAACTGTTTCATTGTCCCACGTTAGTAAAGCTACCAAAAAGCGGTAAGAACTCCAAATGCGTCATCTGCCCAAATACAATAAATACGCTGTTAGCACACGTTTATTAATGAATTCCGAACATATTGAAGAAATCTCGTCTTTCTGCAAGTGTAATTGCATACTCACCAATCTCTAAATTTGGAATTTCTATCAAGTATGAACTTTCACCA
>JBPXJX010000297.1:0-4014 GCA_051715525.1 Bacteroidales bacterium | reverse complement strand
CTCTAGCTTTTAGGCTATTTATGATTTTAACTCTTTCGTTTTTAATTTTAAAAGATTCAAAATATATTGAGTCTGATTTTAAGTATACTGTAATATAATAAGGATTGTAACCTTCTTTTCTTATAGTGAAGAAATTGTAATATATATCTGGGTTTTTTAAATATTCCTCAATTGTTTCTCTAATATTTGTATCTTTATTTACAAAATATTTATTTGAATTATCTTGAACTATTTTGTTATTATTTCCAGTATTAATTAATGTTTTCTCCGAATTATTTACATTTACATTAGTCTGATTTACACCATCAGACTCTTTATTAAAAAAAATATTTTTAATTGTCAAGAATACAATAGACAAAATAACGATAATCAAAAAACCAATTTTTATCCTTTTTCTATTTTTCGGACTTAATTTGATAAGTTCAAAAAACTCATTTACTAATTCATACAAATCCTTCATAATTTAATCATAAAATGACCGCTAACGTTTCCACGCTAAATTTCGGTTGGGAGCAAGGAACCGATTCCTTGTCCCCCGATAAAAAGCAAACTAAGTTACTAAAAACATTGATATCCGCATATCAGCCCAACTGAAATTTAGCGTGTGTTAGCGGCTGCCTTTTTATATTCCCATTTCAATACTACCCCTTGGACCAGCTAAAGATGTAATTTCGTATTCTTTAACTTCTTCATTTTCTTTACTAAGAATAAGGTATCCTTCAACTTCTATATCACCCGAATCCATTCCGCTTAACCAACCAAAAGAATCTTTATTTTCGCCAACATATTCTCTAACTTCTTCATGATTTATGTAGTCTTCCCAGCTTATTTCAACATTTGCATTAATCTTACATTTAACATTAAAATGCACAAGTTTTTCACCAGAATTTAATTGACTTACTTCTCCAATTTTATAATCATCAAAGAAGAGTATTTCCCTTGCTTTTACATGTCCTACGTCATATGGGAAGCCTGTTAAGACTTCTTCAAACTGTGTTTCATTTATAAAGTCATAGAATTCTGTGTTTAACCATTTCTTAAAATCAAAACTCTGAACTTGTCCCTTTGTAAGTTGAGTTTTAAGTTCCGCTAGTTTTTTTAATCTTGGAATAATATATTCATCATTGAATTTAGAAATAGCAACAGTTATTTTGAAATTTTTATTCGTTGTGTTTTTATCCGTGAATTCATCTGAAATAAAACCACCGTCACCAAAATCTTTTGTGTTGTTTGTTATGAAAACTATCTCCTCTGTACCCCAAGTTTCAAGATTCTTTATTGTTTGCCAAATCAAAAAGTCTCTATAGCCCGCATCTCCTTTCTTAAATGGTTTTCGCCGTTCTAAGATTTTTTTGACTACTTCTTTATGTTCAATTTTTGGATATGGCAGAATATGAGCTTTTGCTTCATTCAATTTTTTAATTAAAAAGTTTTTATAGTCTTCTTTTGCTTGGCTAATATCTATTGTTGTGTTTTCAATTTCTTTCATAAGCAATCTGGACACTTCCAAATTAACTTTTTTTTGTTCTTCAATTTTTTCAACTAAGAACTCACGATATTTATTTACAGTTTCATCAATTACAATTTCAGGAATATGAAGTGTAGCTGGTATGATGTTTAACTCATTAAAAAAAACTTTTGAATGAGGACTTTCAAACCAAAAGTCTTGAACTAAAATGTTCGTATCAAGAGTAATTCTCATTTTGATTAATTATTTATCCTTCGTCATAAGGTTGCCGCTAACTTATTTATATATCTACTAAAAGCATACCTATCAACCAAAATCGGTTGAGTTAGTAAACTTTTAAAACTCTTTCTCACTCTCTAAATTAACTAATTAACCTAAACAAAACTTATTTAAAGGCATGTTATTCAGCTATAAATGCTTAGCTATTTTTTTGTTTAATTAGGAATGGGTTTGAATTGTTACGTGGGAAGTGACAAGTGGCAGGGATTAAGGGATAAGTGGCAGGTGGCAAGAGGGAAGGGGCAGGTGAAAATAAAGTGGAAACAGATGCTTCTCCGGTGACTGCCGGATAAGCATGACATAGTTGTTTAAACATCAATACGAAGTATCACGGACTTATAAGACAAACTAAGCATCATTGAGGGAGAACAAAAAATATTCCCAAACTTCCATTACTCCATCATGCCAACAAAACACTTACATATTCCTTCGATACTGTCCTCCTACCTCGTAAAGAGCATTGGTTATTTGCCCAATAGTGCAATGCTTTGTTGCCTCGAGCATATATTCAAATGTATTTTTGTTCTCGAGCACAGCATTCTTAAGGTTTTGCAACGATTCCTGAGCCTTGGCTGCGTTTGCCTCCTTTAACCATTTCACATTTTCAACCTGATAATCTTTTTCCTGCTGAGCTGCCCTAATTACCTCGCGTGGCACTATGGTTGGCGAACCTGTTGATGATAAGAATGTATTCACCCCCATTATTGGCAGTTTACCGTTATGCTTCAACGACTCGTAGTACAATGATTCGCTTTGGATTTTTCCTCGTTGGTACATGGTTTCCATGGCGCCAAGCACACCTCCTCTTTCTGATATTCTCTCAAACTCAACAAGAACCGCCTCCTCAACCAACTTGGTGAGCTCTTCGATGATGAAAGAACCTTGAAGCGAGTTCTGATTCTTTGCCAACCCATACTCGTGATTAATAATCATCTGAATTGCCATTGCTCTACGAACAGATTCCTCGGTAGGCGTTGTAATTGCCTCGTCGTAGGCATTGGTATGCAAGGAGTTGCAGTTATCGTAAATGGCTGAAAGCGCTTGAAGAGTAGTTCGTATATCGTTAAACTCAATCTCTTGAGAATGCAACGATCTTCCAGAAGTTTGAATGTGATATTTAAGCTTCTGAGAATTTGAGTTTGCGCCATATTTAAACTTCATGGCTTTAGCCCAAATAATTCTTGCAACACGACCAATGACCGTGTACTCTGGATCAATTCCATTAGAGAAGAAGAACGAAAGATTTGGAGCAAAATCATCGATTTTCATTCCGCGAGCCAGATAGTACTCAACATAGGTGAACCCATTGGCAAGCGTAAACGCCAGCTGCGAAATGGGATTTGCTCCTGCCTCGGCAATATGGTAGCCCGAGATGGATACCGAATAGTAGTTTTTTACATTATTATTGATGAAGTACTCCTGAATATCGCCCATCATCTTAAGGGCAAAATCGGTAGAGAAAATACAGGTGTTCTGCGCCTGATCTTCCTTTAAAATATCAGCTTGGATTGTACCACGAACATTCTCAAGGGTTGATTTCTTCAAACTACTATAAATATCCATTGGTAAAACCTGATCTCCTGTAACACCAAGCAGCATTAGGCCAAGGCCATTATTGGAGTCGGGCAGTTTACCTTGATATTGATTCTTAGCGCCTCCCTTTTTCTTAAGAATGCTCACAATCTTAGCCTTAACCTCATTCTCAAGATTATTCTCTCGGATATACTTTTCGCACTGCTGATCGATGGCTGCATTTAGGAAATACCCCACCATAATTGGCGCTGGTCCATTGATAGTCATTGAAACAGATGTGGAAATATCGAGCAAATCAAAGCCTGAGTAGAGCTTTTTTGCATCATCGAGGCAGGCAATGGAAACGCCTGAGTTTCCAACTTTGCCGTAGATGTCGGGTCGAGTATCGGGATCGGCACCGTAAAGGGTAACGGAGTCGAATGCGGTTGAAAGGCGTTTAGCCTTTTGCCCTGCAGATAGGTAATGGAACCGCTTGTTTGTCCTTTCGGGACCACCTTCGCCAGCAAACATTCGTGTTGGGTCCTCGTTTTCGCGCTTAAAAGGGAATACACCTGCGGCGTAAGGGAATTCACCGGGAACATTTTCGCTTAAATTCCACTTTAAAATATCGCCCCAAGAGGTTAAGGTGGGCATGGCAATTTTGGGTAGTTTGGTGTGTGAAAGCGTTTCGACATGCGTTTCGACGCAAATCTTCTTGCCACGAACCTCGTACTCGTATTGATCGTTTGAATATA
>JBPXJX010000296.1:0-3964 GCA_051715525.1 Bacteroidales bacterium | reverse complement strand
TAACCTCAACGGTTACCGTTTTGTAAAGTTCATCAAATGCTATGTTTGAAAGATTAATCTCTTGGGGTAATTCAAGATATTTTAACCCATGCTGTATTGCAACTGACTTGTAAAGAAAGATATAATCGATGGTATTACTTTCGAGTAATGCTAACAGATCAACCTCCTTGGGGCGAATGTATTTATTATCCTTTGCAAGAAGTTTCTTGGTCAAATCAGGCTTCAGATATAGTTTTTCAGCAAGTTTCATAGTCATTACCGTTCTGTAGCCACAAGGATCCGAATTGGGGTCGCTCCGACCGTAAGCTACTTCTTGTTTTAGAAGAATATCATACCAATTATCTTTGTTAAGATCATTAGCAAACCTCGATTTATCATGATAAACAATAGCCATCTCGTTGCCAGCAAATGGAATATTCCACGATGCGAATTGGGGAATAAGCAATTTATCAATCACCTTATAATCGGCTGATGCCATGATATCGCATGGCTTATTGAGTTCAGTAATTTTACGAGCACACTCAACACTGCCAGCGCTTTCAAGTTTAAAGGTTACACCAGGATTCATCCTTTTAAAACTATCTACGGCAGCCTTCATAGGCAGCGAAAGGCTTCCAGCATGAAAAATTGTTAATTCGCCCGAAAGAGGAGCATCCTTTTTAACTTTGCTTCCACACGCAACAAGTATTATCGCGAGAATTGCAATTCCTAAGTTTCTTAAAATAGATTTCATACTATTATTATTTAAAACTATAAGTCACTGATAGCTGAATAAACCGACCGGGGGACAAAAGTTCCTTCTTATCGATATGTTGGTTATCAAGTAAATCTTGAATATCTAGAGCCATTCGAATCGACCTGTAATCTTTCCAAAGTCTCAGATTGAATGTATTCCATGGATTAATCTTCTCTGTATTTTGCTCATTACTCCATTGCTTTCCAACAAGTAGCCATACTAAACCAGCATTCACAATTCTATTTTGATAAATTATTTCAGCAGATGCTTGATAGATGGGGACTTCAGATAAAGCCTTTCCCTTCAAATGCAAGTTTACAGAAGTATCAGCCTTAAAATCAATAATTCTAGAATTATTATATGAGAAACTTCCATTTATTATCAACCCTTTCATTGGATATAAACCAAAAGAGATCTCACCACCAAAAATTCTCACCGATGTTATGTTTTCTCTTTTTAGATATGGCAATAATTCACCACCAACATCAATAGAGTCGCCATTAGAAACAAAATACTGGAAATCATATCCATGAGATAAAAATAAAGCAAGGTCGAATCGGGCAATTGTACTAACTTTTGCACCACCACCCAACTCGTATGTTATCAGGTGCTCAGGCTTCAAGTCGGGGTTAGCTAACTTAAACCCTTTATTTACTTTACGTGACGAACACAAATCGTCCAATTTTGCGGGCATGAAACCGGTTGCAACAGAACCGTATAAACTCAACCAATTTGTTGGGAAATACCGAGCCCCAATCTTTGGATTAAATGAGAACCATGTGCGACTAGGGAAGTTTGCTATAGTATCGGCCTTAAATCCAGTGTTTTTAGTAGGTTCAGATACTTTCAAAAAACCATTATTGAATGATGCGGCATCAAATCTTACACCTCCAATAACCTTCAATTTTGAGTTAAAGAACTTTTGCTCATCCTGTAAAAATATTGCAGCAAAGGTTATCTGTCCTTTTCGAATAATTTCGTCAGTTGAAGTCCTATAAATATCATCAGCATCCATCCAGCCATGCTTTAAGTCGATTCCAAAAATCGCTTCATTTTGTAGCCCAATTGTTCGAGAAGCATTGGCCCAAAAACCAATATCCCCAGATGTTTGATAGGTGTTAGATAACTTGTATTCTCCAGTCTTATTTATATTATCGGTTTGATTTAAGTACTTTTCCTTTTGGGCATAACCGTAAGCATCCAACTTCAATCGCCCTACATAACCCATATAACCTAATCGGATGCGATTAGTAGTATATGAGTCAAAACTACCGTCACTCAAATAAACTTTTCTACCAGAACTCCTTTTATCTTGGTAAAGATTCCCTCCAATATAAATAGTGGAACTATCAGAAATAGGAATATTCAATTTATAAGTCAACCCCTTTTCCATCAAATATGCTGGAACACAAGTACTATCCCTATCTTTAGGCAGCTGGATAATATATCCATCACCTTTTCGATAGAACCCATTGATTTTTAAACTGATGCCCCTTTTAGTAATTGGGAGTTTACCTCCAATCATCGCTCGTGCACCATAAAGGCCAAGGCTCCCAGTCTCTCCTGTCACTGAACCATAAAAAGGCGAATTTATTGGCTCCTTAGTTCTTATATTGATAACACCAGCCATGGCATTATTTCCGAATAGTGCTGATGATGGCCCATGAACTACCTCAATTTGATCAACAAGATCTGGTGATATAAGGCTCCAATTAATAAACCCATAGGAAGTTTTATTCAAGGGTGCACCATCATATAAGATCAATACACGATTTGTTCCATCTAATCCTCGCATCGTAACACTAGCATTTTTCGAGAAGATTCCATTCGATCTATTGATAAATAGGTCAGGAATTGTTTGCAAGTAGTTATCGGTATTCAATGCTGATTGCGACCGAAGCTTAATGCTATCGATTACGCTCACCATTGATGGAACCTCCCATGTATGCTGAGCGTTCAATGTCGCTGTAACTACTATGGGATCAATAGCAATAGGTGACTCAGTAAGGTAAACTGTCAATCGCTGGGATTCAGTTACATTTGCTTTAATTGTAGATTTATAGCCAACATGGCTGAACTCAAGCGTTATATCTGTTTGCTTTAAATCGCAAATAGTAAACTCACCTTTTGAGTCAGTAGCATAACCCAATGTTGTTCCATAAATTCTAATTGTTACGCCAGATAAAGGTACGTTGGTTCTATTATCAAGCACAACTCCTCTTATACAATTCTGGCCTAAAGCGGAGGAAGTGATATTTACGAAAAGAAATATATAAACGAATATTCTCATTGGCTTACTACTTCTGCATTACAATTGAAATCACAACCTTTCCTGCGTTAGTTCCAACAACTTGATAAACTCTAAATATTCCATACTTTCCAGTACTTTCGTCCTTAAAAGAATAGGTATCGCCAACTGCAAGGTTTTTTGCCTTCCGATTACCCGTTGCGTTGTAAGCATTAACTACATAAACAGGATCGTTGATTGCCTCGAATTGAACCTGTGAAATACTCAGTTTTATATAGCGAGTAGTATTCAAGACCGACCATCCTGATAGGTCAAGAATCCCTGCAAGATTTGCCCCCGGAGAAGCGATGGTATTTGCATCTGTTCCAGAATCATAGTAGTACAAAAGGTTAATAGTTGATGAAACTGTTGCTGCATCTTGCTGTGTATAAGTTAACCCATTGACAAACGAAAGAAAGCCTTTTCCGCCCACCGCATTTTGCGCATCGAGGGTAACATTTGTGTACCACTTCAACTCGCTGCCACCAGAACCCTCTTTCTTTTGAACTTTTAAAACTTTCGAAGCAGATTGACTTTCGATATCACGAATTGTAAATACAATTGAATCAACTTCACTACTACTTTTGGCAAAATCGATATCCTTCGTAAACTCTTTAGAGTACAAGCCCTCATCAACAACTCTTATATCATTACGAAATACAATAAGGTTTGTAAGCGCCTGTTCGCCATTGTACTTACAATGAACCCTAAAACGAAGCGGATCCGCTTCGTATGCTGTCGTATCCTCAGAAATAAACCCTTCATCAGCAATCAGCTCGATGGTTGGTTTCCCAGCATTAGACTCCGATTTGCTGCACGATACCCCAGCAATCCCAACAAGGGCAATAATCATCAAAAATCGACCAGCAATTGTCTTCATATCGATTAGTATTAAAAAAGGATGCAAAACACATCCTTTTTGATTTTATTTTTTCAATTTA
>JBPXJX010000295.1:0-3131 GCA_051715525.1 Bacteroidales bacterium | reverse complement strand
TATTTTCCATTGGCGATTTTCTGCTATTTCTTTTTCTATGAAAGATTTTTCAAAAATTGGCCAAACGACCATCTTTTTCTGAGTTTGCAATTTTCTTGCTGCTTCATATAACAGCAAAATATTATCTGCATCCTCTAATTTGCAATTGGTAATTTCTTTGTTCATGCCTTCATTCGTTTAAGAAACTGACTAACTACTGCACTGAATTTTTTTGGCTTATCAATAAAAGGAAAATGACCTGCATTTTTAATGACTATCAACTTTGAATTAGGGATACAAGCATGAATTTTTTGCGATAGATTAAGTGGCATTCCATCATAACTGCCGTGAATAACCAAGACAGGGCAGGAAATGATTTTTAAGTTATCATAAAAATCATACTCAGATAATTCTTTTGTCATAAAAAAAAGAACTTTTCGTTTTGCCAGAAAATCACCAGGAAGTATTAGCTGCATTTTTTCTAAGCTGCTGCTATAATAAAAAGAGGGTTTAAACGAGAGCTTAAAAAGCTTTGTATAAGATTCCAGATTACCAGTTTTAAACTCTGCCGATTTAAGTATCTCAGATCGCAAAATGCTATCTTCAGCAGAAATCCTGAGTTTTAGTCTTTGATTTGTTTCCTTTTCAAATTCTCCAAATTTTGGGCTTACAGAGTTACTTAGTATTAACGCACTAAGATTTTCTGAATATTTGCTTGCGTAGTTCATTGCCACTAAACCTCCCCAAGAATGGGCCAATATTCCTATTTTGCCTAATTTCAAGCTCTTCCTTATTTCTTCAATATCCTCCACAAATAAACTCAAACTCATTTGTGTGCTATCTAAACTGCCGGAAGAATTGCCACATGCCCTTTGATCGTAAAATATCAGCCTGTATTTTGTGGCTAATGAATTAAGATGAGGTAAAAAATAACTATGATTTAGACCTGGACCACCATGTATAATGATGATGGGTGAACCTGACCCCATTTCACGGATAAAAAGCGATGTGCCATTAATTGATAGCGTTGTGTTTTTATACTGAGCTAAACTAAGTTCAGTAATAAATACTGATAGAATAACAAATAAATATTTCATTTTATAATTCCTTTGCTATTAAAAAATTCAATAATTTTTTTTGAATCATCGCCACCTTTTTGGGCATGCATAAGAAGTGTAATACCATGAGGGCCTTTACTGTTTAATAGTTCAGGATGTTTTGTACACATAGAAATAATAATATCGGTATAACCCATCATGGCAGCTGTAAAAATATCCATCCTTGCCCCTTTGCTAATCAGGAAGGTTGCAATATCTTTTCTACCCATGTGCGATGCTCCACCCAAAGCTGTTTCAAAATCACCAGCACCCCAATCAGTTGTTGCATTTAACAAGGCTGGCATTTCTATCAGTTTTGCTTTGACACCTTCAATATCAAAGTGACCTAATCTTACAAATTCTTGAACAACTTTAGGGTCAAGGGGGTCAGGTCTTTGTTGAAACTCATCAGTTTTATTGTTCGCCATAATTTTATTTGTAAAAAAAAGAAATGGGATTGAGCCTGTAATTACAGTTATAAATTTTGTTCGTGAAATTTTATTATTCATTACTTTCTATTTTTTGTTTTAATATTTAGAAAATGCCAATTCAAACTCAGGTTTGTTCTAATATTTTTATTAAAAAACAGATCGCTGTAAAGCTCTATTTGGAGATTTCTTTTTGGTAAAAAGTTGAGTCCAAAAGAAAATGCTGAATACATTTTTTCACTATTTACCTCTTTACCTTCAGGTGAAAAAAAAGAGCCGTCTCTGTATATTCCAACTTGACCAAAAACGGTTGTTTTGTAACAAGGTATTCGATAAGCGTAGTATCTTAAGTGTGCACTACGCTCAAGAAGTACTGATTTTCTATAGTTGTCCGGGTTGACAATTATAGGTCGCAGCTTTGTTCCAATTTCAAGGTAATTGATAGGATAATAGTTAAATCCAACTTGTGAGAAGAATGAATACTTGTTTTGACTACTTTGATTTTTTAAGCCTCCTATACCAATTGAGAAAGAAGCTTGCTTTTTTTGAAAAAGTCCAAAAACTTCTGATTCCGGCTTACACTTTTTTTGAGCAAAATTTTAAATAGTTATAACAAAAGCTAAACTAGTTAAAATTAATTTTTTCATATTAGATATATTTTAAGATTAAATACTAGTAACATGGCAGAAGCACTATTAAGCTTATTTACTTTTAAGAACCATTCCTTTTCCACCAACTCCAAAAATTGAACTCGGAGTTTTAATAATCTTTACAATAGGCTCACTATTTTCATAAACTATTTCCCATGTTTGACCCCGGTTGGTTGTTTTTAATATTTTCCCTTCTTGCGTGGACACATAACCTTTAAGTTCATTCTCAAATACAATACTTAGTGGCAGATAATTGAGAGTTGTGATTTTACTCCAATTTAAACCACCATTCTTTGTAATAAATACTTCTTTGTTGAAGTTTGAGTAGAAGCCTAAACTATCATCTAAGAAACATATTGAAGTAATATTTACTGTAGATAATATTTTATTCCAACTATTGCCCCCATCAATACTTTTTACTATTTCACCTTGATTCACTTGATCGAACGTTCTACCTCCGCTAGCATATGCAATATTTTGACTAGTGAAAACGAGGTTGGTGAGCCCATAATAAACACCCGTATTATATTTTTCAAACCATGTTATACCTCCATCGGAGGTTTTATAAATACTTCCGGATTTAGAAATAAAACCTACGCTTGCAGTTTGAAAATATATTTGCGAAATAATTGAAGACACACTACTTAAATTACTAATCTCATAAAAGCTATTACCAGCATTTGCGGATTTATAAATCCCATTTCTAGCGATAAAGTAGTTTTGATTGTCAAGCATAAAAGCACTCACAAAAGAAAATGGAATTCCAGTATTAAGTGTTTTCCAGGAAGTACCACCGTTTGTTGTTTTTGAACAAAATCCAAATTCACCACATATAATACCCTCATTATCATTTATAAAGGAAATATCAGTTATACTTTCATTCGTATTTGAGTTTAACTTGTAAAATTGAAGCTGGTTATCTTGATTGATATTTTCGGAATCTTTACAACAAGATATAAATCCACAACATATTATTA
>JBPXJX010000294.1:0-2774 GCA_051715525.1 Bacteroidales bacterium | reverse complement strand
TCTGTAATCGATCGCTAACAGATGATTGTTTTAGTAACGATAACACTAACAGGTTGTTGTTGTTATCCAATTGGTTTTGAAGATTATGTAATATTTTTTGATCATTTTTGCTATTATAAGATCCTAAAAACCATCCAATTATAAATATTGCAGCGATAGTGGCAACTTTTAGATAAATACTATAACTCCTTTCTTTTATATTAAATGTAGAGTTGTTAGAAATTTGATTTAATTTTCGATCAAAAGAATTCTTGAATGACTCAGAAGGTTTTGGAACGCTAGCGTCATCGAGTATTTTAAAAAGAGAGTCTTCTTCTTTCTTCAACTCTGAGTAATTTCCCTTTTTCCTTAACATAGCCTTGTGAAGATTAATGATTAGTAGATGAAACCTTTTCATACTCTTTTCTAAGTTTTACAATTGCCCTAAATGCCTTTTGTCTTACAGCTCTTTCACTTGTACCTAATACAACACCAATTTGCTTGTATGACAGATCGTGGTATCGGCTCATTATTAGTAGTTCTCTATATTCAACTGGTAATAAATTAAAAGCCATATAAAATCTGTCAAGTTGATCTATATTAACCTCAGTATCTTCTTCAACATTTGAATTATTCTCAAAATATTGAAGTTTGTTAACCTCTTTGTTTTTAAACTTACAATGATCAATAAATACATTATGAGCGATTCTGAAAACCCAAGGCAAAAATTGGTGACCTAATTTGTACGAATTTCTAAAACTTATAATCCTAACAAAAACGTTTTGAGTCAAATCTTCTGACTCTACGCCACACCTAGTTAATCTGTAAAAATAGGAGTGGATTTTTTGATGATGCCTTTCAAAAAGTGCTGCTACTTTTTCAATGTCACCATCCTTAACACATTTTATTAAATACTCATCTGAAACTTGAGAATTAATCATTTTAAAAGTTGTATGAGTTTTTCGTTCAATTAAATTACTAGGGTTTTAATAAAAAGCTACGCAGTTAATAAGGATATTTTTCTAATAAATGATAAAATAAAATTATTGGTGTTATTAAATATAAGATATTCAGTATATTGCAAAATGGTATGGGTAGAATATTTTGAGATAGAAGTGTTAATTTTGAAATTATTGTTGTATTTCTATTTTAAAAACCACTTTTTTAATTATCCCTTCGCCAATTAACGGTGCATGACAATCATCAGGAAAGAATATGGCGAAAGAGCCTGCAGGCACAGCGAAGAAGGAGATAGGTTTATCGTGATAAAAGATTATATCCTTCTCTGCATCAAAAGCTGACTTTGGCTCAGTACACTTTGAGCGGCTTTGCCATCCCATAGTTTCGTTTCCTTCTAGGCAAACCTGAATATCTATATAGCGATTATGTGCCTCAAGGAATGCATTCTCCTTCAGTTTGGCATTGTCAAGCGCAGGAATGACAAATAGCTTATCGCCATCAATGTAAACTCTTTCGCCTGGTTTACTGAAGGTGTAAGTTTTTAAAAACTCTTCAACTTTTTGAAATGCTGGATGAAGGGTTAAGTATTGCTTAAATTCGAAAAGTGGAGCAGTTATCATATCTTTTTTTGTTTGTAAAGATATGGTGTTTTGCTTTTATGCAATGATTCTGTGTTTGAGAAAAATTAGTTGATGAAATCCTCAAAATAATATCTTTGTAAAAATTTAACCAATGAAACTTGTAGCCGACATCGATATACCATTTCTAAAAGGGGTGCTTGATAATTACTTTGAAAAGATTATTTTGCTTCCGGCAAGTGAGATTACAAAAGAGATTGTGAAGGATGCCGATGCGCTTTTAGTGCGAACCCGCACTATGTGCAATGCTGATCTTTTAGAGGGCTCTAACGTTAAGTTTATTGGTACTGCTACCATTGGGTTTGATCATATCGATACTGAATTCTGCAATGCAAGGGGAATTGAGTGGGTTAGTGCTCCGGGTTGCAATTCGGGAGCCGTTCAGCAATGGATTGCTGCTTCGTTAATTCATATCTCAAAATCAAAGGGAATTAAACTTGAAGGAAAAACGCTTGGCGTTGTTGGGGTTGGTAATGTTGGACGAAAGGTTGTTGACGTTGCACTGGCCTTAGGAATGAAGATCCTTTGTTGTGATCCTCCTCGGAAGAAAGAAGAACACATTGCAGACTTTGTTGATTTAAAAACAATTGCAACACAATCAGATTTTATCACCTTTCATGTTCCTTTAAATTATCAAGGTGTTGATGCAACTTATCATTTAGTTGATGATACATTGATTAACTTATTGAAAAATGGTGCTGTTTTGCTGAACTCATCGCGAGGAGAAGTAGTAGATACACAATCACTAATAAGGTGTATAACTTGTAAAAAACTATCTGCTGTTGCTCTTGATGTATGGGAGAATGAGCCTAATATTTCGCCTGAAATTGTGTGCATGGTTAATATTGCAACACCTCATATTGCAGGCTATTCGTTGGAGGGAAAGGTAAATGGAACGATTATGGTTATTGATGCATTAAGCAAATTCTTCAATTTGAGTATACATCCCTGGAAACCTATGCTAAATCCAACGAATGAGAAAAAGCTGATTAGTAACCCTAAAGACTTGATTGATGCAATTTCTCAAACTTACGATTTGATGAAGGATGATTTAACTTTTAGAAAGGAAGCAGCCGCTTTTGAGAAACACCGAAGTAATTACACATTAAGGCGCGATTTTACAGGCCATCAGGTTGATGTTGATGATGAAAACTTGAAACTAAATTTGGCTAAACTTGGATTTGTTTGCTAATAACA
>JBPXJX010000293.1:0-15985 GCA_051715525.1 Bacteroidales bacterium | reverse complement strand
AATATTGCATGATTGAACTTAATGCTTTTAATACTATATAATACTGCACCAATTGTATAGGCAACACCTCCAGCAAAAAGCCAAAACAACCCATCAGAGGGTAGATTGTTTATTAAAGGTTTTATTGCAAAAACAATAACCCAGCCCATGATAACATACATTATAGTTGAAACGATTGAGAATCTTCCGGTAAAAAAGAGTTTTAGGGTAATACCTATAATTGCTGCCCCCCAAGTTATTCCAAAGATAATCCAACCCGTTTTGCCATATAGGGTGACTAATGTAAACGGGGTATAGGTTCCAGCAATAAGAACGTATATCGAGGCGTGATCAAGAATCTTCAAACGACTTCTTTTTTCAACATCTTTAGCATTATGGTAAATGGTTGATGCTGCATAGAGTATACATAGGCTAACTCCAAAAATGGAAAAGCTAACAATATGCAGTATTTCACCATGCAAAAAGGCTTTCAAAACTAGGAAAATCAGGGCAATAATACTTAGTGCAAATCCAAATGCATGTGAAATAACATTGATTCTCTCCTCTCTTGGTGAATATGATTTCATGAATTTTTGTTTTTTTCAAAGCTACTAAACATCGGTTTATAAATTGATATTTTCAATACCTTTGGCAATATAAATTATTGCGATAGATGATAAAAGCTGAGAATATTGTTAAATCATTTGGTGATCTTACCGTATTAAAAGGGGTTAACGTTGAGCTTCCCGAAAAGAAGGTAATTGCCATTGTTGGTCCTAGCGGAGCAGGAAAGACTACCCTTTTACAGATTTTAGGCACCCTTGGGCAACCCGATTCGGGGTCACTAAATATTAACGGCGAAGATGTTTTTAAGTTAAAAGAGAAGCAACTCGCTCGTTTTAGGAATAAAAATATTGGTTTTGTTTTTCAGTTCCATCACCTTTTGCCTGAGTTTACTGCTGTTGAGAATGTTTGCATGCCTGCTCTAATTGCGAAAGTTAGCTTTCCTGAGGCTCAAAAAAGGGCAAAAGAGCTACTTGATTTTTTAGGTTTATCGCAGCGCTTTGATCATAAACCCGCACAAATGTCGGGAGGAGAGCAGCAGCGTGTTGCTGTTGCAAGGGCATTAATAAACAACCCTTTGGTTATCCTTGCCGATGAGCCATCGGGCAATCTCGATTCTGCGAATCGAGAGGAACTTCATAAACTTTTCTTTACGCTTCGTGATAAGATGGGGCAAACCTTTGTTATTGTTACCCACGATCGCGATCTGGCTCAAATGGCCGACTTGCAGTTAACCATGAACGATGGCCGTTTTGTGTAATGGGTGAGTATCTCGATAAATATGAGCTAAAAGATTTTCTCGAAGAGAAGTACCGCTTTTATGCAAGTCCTAAATTTATTAAAAACGATCCCATTCAAATACCTCATCGGTATTCAAAAAAGGAGGATATTGAGATTGCTGCATTGCTGGCATCAACATTGGCTTGGGGTAATCGTAAGATGATAATTTACAATATCGACCGTTTGCTCTGCAAGTTTGGTGACTCGCCATTCGAATTCGTTGTAAACTTTAGCAAAAAGGATGAAATCCGTTTCAAAGGCTTTGTTCATAGAACTTTCAACGATAACGATAGCATACATTATATAAAGGTTTTAAGTCAGATTTATAAGTCCCCGGGTGGATTGGAAAAGGTGTTCAGCGATGGTTATAAAACAGAGAACACAGTTAACGAAGCCATTGCCAATTTTCGAACGAAATTTGATGAGTTAAATACCTCATCACACACTTTAAAGCATGTTTCTAATGTCGAAAAAGGCTCAGCCGCAAAACGGCTGAATATGTACTTTCGGGTAATTAAGGTAGCATAGGAAAACCCTTCCATTATTAGTATTTTTGAGCTGTGTAAATATAGTGGTATGGAATTTAACATGGAAGTGCTGCGGGAATTTCTTGATGAAAAGGTACAGCAATATAATACACCAAAATTTATTGAGCTTGACCCAATTCAAATACCTCATCAGTACTCAGTAAAAGAGGATATTGAAATTTCTGGCTTCTTAACCGCCACTATTTCATGGGGAAATCGCAATTCTATTATAAAGAACGCAAAGCGAATGATGAATTTGCTTGGAAATTCTCCTTACGACTTTGTTTTATACCATAGGGATGAACAGCTTGATAGAATAGATGGGTTTGTTCATCGCACATTTAATTCTACTGACTTTATAGTTTTTATAAAAGCACTTAAACACATCTATCAAGAGAAAAAGGGACTGGAAGGAGTCTTTAATGAATCTAAAACCGAACATTCTTTGCAACCAGCCATACATCAACTTAAAAAAGAATTTTTTAAAATTCCTCATCCTATTAGGACAGAAAAACATATATCCGACCCTCTTAAAGGTTCGGCAGCGAAAAAAATTAACATGTATTTGAGGTGGATGGTTAGGAATGATAAGTCTGGTGTTGATTTTGGAATCTGGAAAAGTATTTCACCTTCAATATTATCTTGTCCTTTAGATATACATTCAGCTAGTGTTGCAAGAAAACTTGGTTTAATTAAAAGAAAGCAGAATGATGCTAAAACGGTTTATGAGCTAGATTCAAAACTAAGACAATTTGACTGTACCGACCCAGTAAAATACGATTTTGCTTTGTTTGGTTTAGGTATTTATGAAAATTTTTAATCTAATTATCTATCCATAGTTTATTTTCAAAAGAGAATAAATCATTTCATTTTTTCTTCTATACTAGATGTTTGTCTTCCTTTTTTTAGACAAAATAAATTGCATTAGACTGTATTTCTGCATATTGAAAAATACGGTGTCGAAAACTTACCTTTTTTGAGATGACTACACGTTGATGATAAAAAGCTCCTACCGTATCTATTCAATTCCCAATAATGCTTTTTCTATTCAAAAAGAACGGTAATGCATTTTATATATACTAGTAAAAACTACAATGATATTACAGGATTCAATCAACAACATTCTCATTGATTTAAACTCCTACCAAGGAATTCAAATAGCATGTTCGAGAGTTCTTAACGGTAAAAGCATTAACTACAACATCCAAATTATTATGGTAAATACACAATACCTGTATCATATAGAAAGCGATGAGTATCTGGCAGTAAATGACTACCAAATGAATACTTTTGAGAAAGCCAAAAACAAATTCCAGTGGATTCTTAATAAATACTCATTAACAACGACCTCCATCATATATTTTAAAAACACACAAACGAATGAGTTATTAGCAAAGTATTATAAAGACTACCTTCTTTCGTATACATTTGAAACTAAAAGAATATCTCGAAAAGAGATGCTGATTAGCTATACTACTATCACGCACCCAATTATTTACAAGGATTTTGTAGAAAATTTTGAAGAAATCTTGGAATTGGTCAAATGTTCTTGTGGAAAATTTGATATTGAATTAGTAATGAAACAGGAACATCCAATGAAAATGGTTAGACGGTTGAAACTGATGAATATTGACATCGATTAAACCTTGATTGATAGACATTAACTAAAGGGTTTTCTTAAATAAATCTGCTAAATGTTTATCATTGCTATTCTTGACTGTTTAATGCTTTTCCTTTCAGCATACGCATTGAAATGATATAAGAAGTATGGTGTTTAAATTTAAAATTGATGTCCATCTCACAGATTTAACCGCTTTTTCTTCGCTCTTTGAAAAGGAGCGCAGTTTCCTGATACTATAAATGAAAAATTTCGAAGTATTTTTTAATCGCTTGAAAACTAAATGGTGTTGTTCGTGTTCAGATTAAGGGAGTAAAGGTTATTCATATTAAATTCACTTTGAAGATAATTAATGACAGCGGCACTTTTTATTCCATTATCGCAATAAAAAACAAGCGGACAGTTAGAAGGTAAAATATCTATTTTTTGAGCAAGTTCGTAATATGGTATTGCGATAGAGTCAAAACCAAGTGGTGATTTTGAATAATCGCTTCTTAAATCAATAACTTTTATTTCGGGAAATTCTGCTTTTAATTTCAATAGTTCTTCTTTATCAATCTCATTCAGTTGACCATTGCTTGATAAGCACATCTCTTTATAATCGCCAAGAGTTTTAATATCATCAAATGCTGGATTACGTTCGAAAGAAATTATCTGGGCAGAAAAGTTTAATGAGTCAAGAATATACATCCTGCCAGATAACACGCCATCGAGTTCTAAGATAATTTTTAATACCTCTGTGGCTTGCATTGAACCGATTATACCAGCGATTGACCCTAGAACCCCAATTTCGTCACAAGAAGGAGCTTCGAGAGGATGGGGAGCGGTAGGATAAATGCATCTCAATGTTGGGCCATTTTTGTAATTCAAAACAATTACTTGACCAGAAAATCTTTCTACAGCTCCATAAATAACTGGTTTATTCTGAATCACTGCAACATCATTAATGAGATATCTTGCAGCGAAATTGTCAGTAGAGTCAATTAGAATATCATAATTTTTTGCGATACTTAACGCTGTGGATTTATCGAATTTATTAAAATATGGGTTAATCTGGACAAAAGGATTCAACTTATTAAGTTTGTTTTGGGCTGCTTTGGGCTTAGGTATTTCTATATCATTTGAATCGTATAACACCTGCCTATGAAGGTTTGACTCATCAACCCAATCATTATCAACTATTCCAATAGTTCCAACTCCTACCGCAGTAAGATATTGAAGGACAGGACACCCTAGAGCCCCTGCTCCCACAACCAGAACTGAAGACGCTTTTAATTTTTTTTGCCCTTCAATACCTACCTCGATTAATCGTAGTTGTCTATCGTATCTTGCCTTCTCTCTCTCACATATTTCAACTTCAAAAGTCATAATAAAGGGTTATAATTAGGTAAAAGTTTCTGAAGTACCTCAATAGAGTAATGCCTAAATAGTACAAGATTGATTTATTTTCAGCCTTGTACATTTTTTATCGTATCCAAGTTTAGCAAGTTTTTATTGAATGAGGTTCAGATTTTAACGTGCTATGAAAATTTATTTTTTTGCTGAAAGACTATCAAGAGTCTGCTGAATCCAATTATTTATAAGCAACTTTTCAGTTTTACTTATATGTGCTTTTTTGTGCATCAGTTTGTATGAGGACAAGGGCATAATATCATCATTAATACTATTAGCTATCCCATTTAGCTTGCTTATTTGCTTTCTTGTTGAATAGCTCGTAAACTCACTAAAGTTTAGCTCCTCCTTGCCTTCCTTTATGTGATTAGCCATCATCCAACCAATTGGTTGAATGTTTGTATACCAAGGGTAGTTCGTGTTGTTGCTATGACAATCGTAACAGGCTGTTTTCAAGACAATTTTCACACTATCGGGGATATTAACTGTTTGTAAAATATCAGTTTCCGAAACCTGAATGTTTTTGTTACGAACAGGTTGTGCAAATTGAATGGCAATAAATGCAATGCCAATTCCTAAAAGTATTTTCCTTGTGTAGCTCATGGCTATTTTATTTCTTCCTCCATTGAACCGCTGCTGGACATAGCCTTACCCATGTATGGATTTCTTATTTCCTTGGTTTCACTTAACCAAAAAGCACCCTTCCCATTGTTGTACATTGAATCAAAATCTTTATACAGAACTTGTTCGCTTCCGAAAGTTTTAACTAAATCGTATATATCTTTACTTAGTATTTCAAAATGTTCTCGCTGATGTTCGAGTTTATCTGCATTCTTTCCGATGTGTTCAGCCATTTCTTTAGCATCATCAAAAATATCGTCCCAAATTTTCTTTTTTTCGGGGGAGAGTGATGTTATGTCCATTTTACTCAAAGATTCAACAAAGGCATTGCCAGCATTTGCTGCTTCCTGTCCATTGTCATTAGCCAAGCCATTTTTAATCTGCAAATATTGATTTACAATTTCTTTAATAGTAAATGTGCCCATTGACTCGGAGGTTGATGATTTTGCAGCATTAGCTGTTTGTGAGAGACCCTGCTTGTCATCGTTCTTGTTCTGTTTTTCTGTTGGTTTATTTCCATTGCAAGCAGCCAAAGCTATGACTGCTGCTATTGCCAAACCGTAAACTATTTTTTTCATACTAGTTTTCTTTTAGTTTGTGATGGGAAATATCTAAAGTTTATTATTGCATTATGCTGATTATTCAAACACACTTCTCAATTAATTGTTAAGGCATTTATTTTCTATACTTACAACATTCTGGTAAAGAATTATAAGTTTCAATACTGGCTTTATACTTTTCAGTATCATGTCCAACCTTAGCAATCGCTTTTTGAATATCATCTAGGTTGGTCACCTTGCTATCAAATTCAACGTGAATTTGCTTGGTTTTGTCATCCCAAGCGGCACTTGATACTCCCTTTACTGATTTTGCAGCGGTCTCAATGCGCTCCTTACATAGGTCACAATTTCCAGAAGCAATAAAAGAGGAATGTTGCATGGATTTTGAAGAAGAACTAGATGACATGTCCATACCCGACATGCTTTCATCCGTTTGAGTTTTTGTATCATTCGACATATCCATACCGGGCATGGTATTGGTTTTACCACCAGTTGAATTCATCATGCTTGGTTTTCCTTCGAGCTGAGCAGCTGCATCAACGCTAAATGTGCCTTGCGTTACAATCTCTTCCCCATCCATAAGACCATCAATTACCACATAGCTGCTCCCAAGCATAGGGCCTAGGTTAACTTCTCTAATCTTAAATATAGGTTCATCTGTACCTGCTTGCTTTACGTAAACGATTGACCGCTTTCCTGTCCAAAGAACAGCTGAACTTGGGATAATCACCTTATCCTGATACTCTGAAAGATTGGCATTCACAATACCTGTAACAAACATCTCTGGCTTTAACTTTCCTGTTTGATTTGCAATTTCAACCCTCACCTTTGAAACACGAGTGGTTGGGTCAATAACAGGGTCAATAAAAATTATCTTGCCGCTAAAACTTTTCCCGGGTACTGCTTGAACATTGAAAGTCACAATATCGCCAGTATTCAGGAATGGCAAATCACTTTCGTAGGCATCGAACATAACCCATATATTTGACAGGTCTGCTATTTCATACAGAATAGTTCCCTGTGAGATGTGGTCACCGTTATTTACACGTCTAGCGGTTACAACACCTGTTGTGTTTGATACAACCTCAAAATTATTTAGTACAGTGCCTGAACTTTCAATGCTGTTTATCTGCGACTCTGTTAGCATCCATTGGCGTAATTTCTCTTTAGCAGCTTCATATATCTCGGGTTGCGCTTGTTTTGTTTTAGCCGCTTCGAGCAGTTCCTGTTGTGCAGTTACTAGCTCGGGAGAGTATATGAGAGCAAGTGTTTGACCCTTCTGAATCCCTTCACCTGTGAAATTGACCATTAACTTCTCAATACGACCGGGGATGTGGGCTACTTGACTTTGAAGGAGTCGTTCATCGGCTTGAACTTTTCCGTAAAGCCTAACCTCTTTTACAGGTTTCTGCTTTGTTACAACAGAGGTAAGCACGTTAGCAAGTTCAGCTGCTTCCTTTGTCAGATGAATGGAATTTTCATCTACAGGGGTAGTGTTCTGGTTAAGTGGAATCAATTCCATTCCACAAATTGGACATTTGCCCGGTTCTTCCTTGCGTATCTGGGGGTGCATAGCGCACGTCCATATCGTTGCTTTACCTTCTTGAACTACTTGGGTGTGCTTATTATCAGTTGTACTGTGCGATGAGTGGAAAAATAGCCAGCCTGAGAAAAGACCTCCAACGGCAAAAAGGCTGTAGATTATGTACTTATTCGAGAATATCTTTTTCATAATTTGAAATGTTTCTAGTTTATTGAACCTGTGATGATGCCATTAAGCGTTTCAGCCATGCAATGGATGTGTTAAAATCGGTGATAGCTTCAACTTTTCGGGTTTCATAGTCAAGAACCTGCTGACGAATGCGAAGAATATCTGATAGCCCAGAACCCGATACCGAAAAACTCTTTATCATGATATCAAGCGTTTTGCGAGCAAGTTGGCTTTGATTTTCATATAGCTTGATTCTACGCCCAGCATCTTGATAAAGCTGCAATGCTTCGTAGTACTCAACCTGAAGTGCATTAGCTGAAGCTAAGTAGTTTTGCTCCGTTGATGCTTTAAGAAGCTTTACCTCCGATTGCATCGCATTATATTTCTTCCTGTAAATGGGAAGCGTAACCGTTACCATTGGCATAATCATATCCTTACCATTCATGGTGGAAGTTGACATTGGGTTTTTCTTGATAAGAGAATAATTCAATCCCAAACCGACCATAGGGTAGCCCATCCTTGATACCATCCTTTGACGAGCATCCAAAGACTGCTTTTCAAAGTTAAGCATCACGAGCATTGGGTTGTTTGTCAAAATACTATCTGACACTACCCCAAAGGATGTCAAAAGCGTATCAACAGCGAGGGTTAATGGCAATGAAACAACCGACCTAACTGGACGATTCAAATAGGTGTTGAAACGAGCCGCAATGGTACTCTGCTGATTTTTCAGCAGAGCAATATTGTTATCTAACTCTCCAATCTCCATCTGAATCCTATACAAATCGGATAGTCCTGAACCACTCTGTGAACCCATTGAACTGCTCTGCATAGATGATGATTGTGGTAAACTATTTGAATTCGCTATATTCCCCGAACCTCCACTCATGCTATTCATTCCCGAAGAGCCAGATGAAGCACTTTGAGAATTACCACTAGACATCAAAGAGGGTTGCAACGATGAGTTGGTCTCTCCTGTAGCAGTCGCTTTGAACTTGACGATTGCGAGCCGTTCGATAGTTCGCAGAATATCAATATTTTTTTCAGCAATACGAATGTCCTGTTCAACCTTTTGAAGTTCGCTCCATGTGCGTTGTACATCATAAAATACTTGAAACTTAGCATCTCGGAACGATTCAAATTTTGCTTTTGCCATCAGGCTCATCTCATCCTTAGCGTTTCTGAGAACACCGAACCAAGGGAACATCTGCATCAAACGAATGTCAGCAACCTGATTACCATCTACCAGCTCCATCGGTTTGAGGAATACCCCTACACTTAGCTCAGGGTCTGGTAAACTGCCTACTTGAGGAACTTTCTGCAACGCTGCTTGGTACTCGTTAAACTTTTGCAGTACCGTTGGGTTATTCTTGGCTGCTATTTCGAGGTACTGCAAAAGTGAATCGGAACGCTGTTGACCATAGGTAGCCATAAATAGACCTAACGCAATGAACGTGAATAGTACTCTTATGGATATTAATTTTTTCATTGTATTAGTGATTATTTATGGGTTGAACTTCATTCGTGCTAGGTCTGCTAACAGCCCACTCACGCCACATGGATTGGAAAAGTGGTACAACATAGATTGTCATAAGCTGAATAATCATACCTCCAAAAGTAGGGATAGCCATCGGAACCATGATATCTGCGCCTTTTCCTGTTGATGTTAGAACAGGTAAGAGTGCTATAACGGCAACAGCTGTGGTCATCATGGCTGGTCGAACTCTTTTCTTCCCAGCAAGAACCACTGCTTCTCTAACATCATGAACCGTTGATGGGTGTTTATCCTCGAATACTTGATGTATATAAGTACCCATGATAACACCATCGTTCGTGGCGATGCCAAACAGCGCAATGAATCCGACCCAGACCGCCACACTCAAATTTATCGGGTGCATCTGGAACATATCACGAAGATTTATTCCAGCGACAGCAAAGTTCATGAACCAATCCTGACCGTATAGCCAAAGCATGATAAACCCTCCAGCAAAAGCCACAAAAACACCTGAGAAATGGATGAAAGATGCTGTTATTGTTTTAAATTGGAAGTATAAGAGCAAGAATATCATGATAAGACTCAATGGTATTACTATCGAAAGCCTTTTTGTCGCTCTGATTTGCTGCTCATAGTTACCAGCAAACTTATAGGTAACACCAGCTGGAATTGATAGTTCTCCTGATGCAATCTTCGCTTGCAAAATTTTAGCAGCATCTTCAACTACATCAACCTCCGCTTTTCCTTCAATCATATCGAAGATAACGTAGCCCACGAGGAATGTATTCTCGCTGCGAATCATCTGCGCTCCCTTGGTGTAGTCAATATCTGCTATTTCACTTAAAGGGATTTGAACTCCATTCATTGCTGGAACAAGGATTCGTTTGAGTGCTTCAGGGTTATCCCTTAGCTCCCGAGCATAACGAACACGCATCGGAAACCTTTCACGACCTTCAACCGAGTAGCTCAATGCCATACCCCCAACAGCAACCTGTAAAATCTCCTGTACATCACTCACGCTCATACCGTACCTAGCCATTGCTTCACGGTTCAGCTTAATCTCGATGTATGGCGCACCTACAGCTCGGTCATAGAACACAGATGATGCTTTAACGGAGTGAACATCCTTTAGTGCCTTTTCGAACATCATTCCAGCCTTCTCGATGGTTGCCAAGTCAGGTCCATAAACTTTTAACCCCATGGGAGCTCGCATTCCTGTTGATAGCATCACCAAACGAGTTTCGATGGGTTGTAGCTTTGGTGCAGAGGTCAAGCCGGGTATGTTGGTAACCTTAACAATTTCATTCCAGATATCATTGGGCTTCTTGATATGTGGTCTCCACTGACGAAAATAATCTCCACTTTCATCAGGTACAAGGCTATCAACTGGTATTACTCTGAATGATTCATTTTTTGGATTATAGGTTGAGCCATTTTTCAGGATATAACTACCTTTTTTATCAACCTTAAACTGCATTCGGTGACCATTCTCATCAAGGATGTACTCTGAGCGATAGTTGATGGTATTCTCAAACATCTGCACAGGGGCAGGGTCAAGGGCTGAATTAACTCGTCCCCATTTACCCACAGCCACTTCAACTTCGGGTATTGTGGAAAGTCTTTTATCGAGCAGCTCAATGTACTCAAGGTTCTTCTCAATGCTTGAGTGAGGCATACTTGTCGGCATTAGTAGGAATGAACCCTCATTTAGTGAAGGCATAAACTCCTTGCCTGTGCCGGGGAAAGTTCTGGTAGCACTTTGCCAACCAGCAGTTTGTCGAAAGCTACTCCATCCTATTTTTTCCATTCCAGTAGCCGCAAAGCCAAAGACCCTATCAAAACCTTGCCATACCAGAAATCCAAAGAAAAGTGTAAAAGCTGGAAGTAGTAAGAATTTCCACTTATTGCGTAAACCCCAGCGAAGGATTGGTTCGTAAAAATGAACCATAACCATGAGAATCGAAAGGATTACCGATACAATCCCAGCAACGAAGAGAAAGTTTACTAAAATGCTATTGTGTGCACCCAATGGAAGCCATTCAATGGAAAGGTAGTAAACGGCAACTAGAACGGTAATGGCAATATTGATGTAATTCGGATACTCCTTACGCTTTTCTGACCAGCGATGTTCCAACAGGTTATTAATTCCTAGTGCGATTAGCGCAAGGGCTGTCCACGATTGCCAGAAGACTACGAAAACTGCACCTAGAGCAATTAATGAAGCATTAAAAAATTTCCGAATCTTCTTGGTGTCAAACCGAATATTAAAGAATATGTGAACCAGTGTTGGTAAAACTACAATTCCGAGTATGAATGCTGAAAGTAAAGCAAAGGTTTTCGTAAAAGCTAACGGATGGAATAATTTCCCCTCAGATGCTTGCATAGCAAATACTGGAAGAAAGCTAACAATTGTGGTTGCAATGGACGTTACGACTGCTGCTCTTACTTCGGTGGTTGCTTGGTATACCACCGACATCAGCTGCTTACCTTTTATCCCATGGTTTTCTGGCATCTCCAAGTGTCGCAGAATGTTTTCTACATCCACAATACCAATATCAACCATAACGCCAATGGCTATAGCAATACCAGAGAGCGCAACAATATTCGCATCGACTCCAAAAAAGTGCATCAGGATGAAGGTCATTAACACACCGATGGGAAGGAGACCAGCAACAATCAATGATGCTCTTAGGTTCAGAACTAAAACTATAATTACGATAATGCTAATCAGGATTTCGTGGGAGAGTGCTGATTCCAGCGTACCTATGGTCTCCTTAATTAAACCTGTTCTGTCGTAGAATGGAACAACTGTAACCTTTGAAACAGTTCCGTCTGCTAACGTTTTTTGAGGTAGACCTGCTTCTATCTCCTTTATTTTTGCCTTTACGTTGTTGATTACCTCCATGGGATTTGAACCATAGCGTGCAACTACTACTGCCCCAACAGCTTCTGAACCAGATTTATCTAATCCCCCCCTGCGTGTGGCAGGGCCATAGGATATGAATGCGACATCCTTAATTCGGACTGGAACGTTATTTCGAACAGCAACTACAGAACTTTCTAAATCTTCAAGGCTTTTCACGTAACCTAAACCTCGGATGATGTACTCAACGTTATTCAACTCAACGGTTTCAGCACCAATATCGAGGTTGCTTTTACGAACAGCATTCATTACGTCCATCACCGAAACGTTGAATGCTTTAAGGGCTTCTGGATTAATATCGACCTGATACTCCTTTATAAATCCACCGACAGATGCAACTTCAGAAACACCTTCAGCTGTTGAGAGTCCATATTTCACATAAAAATCTTGAATTGTTCTCAGCTCTTGAGGACTCCATCCTCCACTGGGTTTGCCTGTTTTGACATCTCTACCCTCAAGGGTGTACCAGAAAATTTGACCTAGAGCTGTTGCATCTGGGCCAAGTGTTGGCGTAACTCCTGCTGGAAGAGTTCCAGAGGGTAATGAATTTAGCTTTTCGAGGATTCGTGAGCGACTCCAGTAAAATTCGACCTTGTCCTTAAAAATTACGTAGATAAAGGACATTCCGAACATGGAAGTGCTTCTGACCGTACTTACCCCGGGAATACCTAGCAATGCTGTGGTTAATGGGTAGGTTACTTGGTCTTGTATATCTTTGGGTGAACGTCCCATCCACTCGGTGGCAACGATTTGCTGGTTATCGCCAATATCAGGAATGGCATCAACAGGTATTGGGTCTCGGGGTAGTGCTCCTGTATGCCAGTTAAAGGGGGTGTAGACAATCCCAAAAACTACAAAAGCGATAAGGAACAGGAATGTAACCAGCCTATTTTCGAGAAAGTATTTGACAAGTCGGTTAAACATAATTTATATTGTTATTTCTGAGGTAAGTTAATGAATTTACAAGACATTGAATATCATGAAAACCATCATTGCTGACATAACAACTGCACCTCCAATCATCCCAACCTTTTTCCAAGTTTTATGATGATTCTCTTTGCTCGATTTTTGCAAAAAATGGTCTGGATTACTTTTAAATACTGCCAAGCATTGCTTAGTATCAAAGTAGTAGATAGTTCCTTGATAATCAAAGGTGAATGAGCTATCTTTACTAACTTGATTACCACAAACTGGGTCGATAAGTTCTTCTGAAACACTAAGATTATGCCCTTCATGTTTAGAACTAGACATATGTTCTGGCATCATCATGCAACATGAGGAGAATATAGTACTCAAGAATATTGTCAGAAGAATAATATATACTTTTTTCACAATCTGCTGTTTAAATAATTTGTCTTTAGAAAATTATCTTGCTAATCAACAATCTGTTAATGACACCCACTAGTATGGTTTCCTGAACCCGAATGCCCGCTATGAGAGGTGTTCGAACTATTCTTAGGTAAATTTTCAATATCCCATGCTTCTAACTTCATTCCACATTTAGGACACTTCCCCGGCTCATAGTAAATATCGTTGTAGTGCATTGGACATGTATAGTAGTATTGTTTTTCCTTTTTACTCGCTGTTAAGTGTTTATTACAGCTTGATAGTAAAACTATTGAAACTATAAATACAAGAAATATAGAAATTTTGTTTACGTACTTGCTTTTCATTTTATTAAGTAATTTATCTGCTGTGATTATTGATGATTCATTTTTGTTGTGTCTGGAACATTTTCCTCTGCTTTCACCAGTGTCATACCACATTTTGGACAATCACCGGGTTTGTCTAAGTGTACTTCAGGGTGCATGGTACATGTATAGTAAACCACTGTTTTGGTATTCTCCATATTAGAATGCTTGTGAGTATTGGACGAACCACCACTACACGATACAGCAATAACGAATAACGCTGCAATTGATGCTGAAAGAATTAACTTCTTCATAGTTGTATGTTTTAGTTTATAATTTTATGCCAATCAGTAGAATATCATCAGTTTGTTTCTGAGTCTCCTTCCACTGTTCGTGTTCTTTAATCAAAACTGATTTTTGTTCTTCAAGGCTTAGGTTATGTATGTCTTTCAGTAGATTCCTGAAGTTCTTTCTCCCCAATTTTTTAAAATCCTTGTTGTTGCTTTGGTCTGAATAACCATCTGTAAAAAGATATAAGGTTGTTGGTTGATTTATCTCGACCATTTTCTTTGTAAAGGATGCTTTCTCATTAATTACTCCACCTATATGTTTCCTATCCGCTTCAATTTCTATAAGTTCTTCATTTTGTACAATATAAATATCGTTAGCAGCCCCTGAGAATTGTATCTCTTTGCGCTTGAAGTCAATTCTACAAATAGACATATCCATTCCATCTCTGGCATTGGTTTCATCCTGCTTCAGAAACTTTTTAATCCCTTTGTTCATCTCAACGAGGATTTGGTCAGTCTCGGTGATATCCATCTCTAAGATTATCTGATTCAATAGCTGGTTACCAACCATTGACATAAATGCCCCGGGTACACCATGCCCTGTACAATCCACTGCTGATATGAATATAAAACCATTCCTTTCTGCAATCCAGTAAAAATCACCGCTGACAATATCACGAGGAAGGAATAGAATAAATGAGTCAGGAAGTATTCCTTTAATCGTTTCCTCTGAAACTAGCATTGCCGTTTGAATTGTTTTAGCATAACGAATACTAGAGGTTAAATTGTGGTGCTGCTTTGCCAACAGCTCTTTCTGTGAGGTGATTTCATTGTTAGCCACCATTAGGTTTTCGGCTTGTGCTTGTATTTCCTCCTTTTGCTGTTCGAGTTCCAAGTTTTTTTCGTGTATATCCTTCTTCTGCTTTTCAAGTAAAATGTTTTTCCTTTGTATGGTAATACGTGATATTGCTGTTATTGCAGCTAACACAACCCCAATTAGCGTAAAATACCATGCCATTGGAGAGTTGATTAAGTGGTGCAGGTTATCTTTAAAACAGTACTTTAATGCTTCCATACCACCATTGATAAGCATAGACAGTGGGTGCAGAATAAAGAAACCAACCAATGCCCCGATGACTATTTCAACAATAAAATATTTGTACTCTTTCTTCATTTTACAATCAGCGTTTTAAGTAATGATTTTATTAGATGAGTAATTTCATTATTAATCAATTGATAGTTAATTATATTCGTACTTTAAAATGGGTATCGAAAACTTAAAACTGCTGCCCTTTTTGTATTCGCTCTCAACCCAAATTTTACCATTATGTTTTTCCACAAAATCCTTGCAGAGCAACAATCCTAAACCTGTACCCTTTTCATTGGCAGTACCAATGCTTGTTTTGTCTTTTGCAATATCAAAAAGTCTTGGTATTCTCTCTGATTCTATTCCAACCCCATTATCGGAAACCGTTAATACAGCATTTGAACCATTTTGCTCTATAAAGACATTAATTTTGCCCCCTTCTTCGGTGAACTTAATGGCATTAGATAAAAGGTTTCTTAGAATAGCTTTTATCATGTTTTTGTCAGCAAATACATCAATTTCATGTGATGCAAAATGAGTCAAGGCTATATTTTTAGCTAAGGCAGTAAGATTCATTCCCTCCAAAACATCTATACTAGTATTTGTAAGGTTAAGCCTTTCTGGACTAAAGAGCAGTTTCCCAGATTGGTTGTTTGACCACATCAATAGGTCTTCCAGTAGGTTTATCGCCTGTTGAGCTGAGCTATTTATGTAGCCTACCTGCTTTTCAATTTTCTTAATGTCATACTCACGAATATTTGCATGTAATATTACTGAATAGCCGAGCGTTGAATAAAAATGATTCTA
>JBPXJX010000292.1:0-1791 GCA_051715525.1 Bacteroidales bacterium | reverse complement strand
TTCCGATCTGAGTAATGGCATGAATTTGCAATTGAAGGTTTAAGTTCATTCCAAATATAGTAAACTTATTCCTATTAGAATTAATGATAGGTCTGTTACTCCTCAAAAACTTGGCTAAGAACCGAAAGGGATTTTAACCCTGATATACTCTCGTTGTGAGCCTGACAAAAGGTTAAAAGTCCTTCAACTATTTGTAATCGCTCTTTATGGTTTAATTTCAAATTCTCTGCATCATGAAATGGTGTTGAAAAAGCAGAGCCAATGACTTTACTTTTTTCCTTATCAAAATAAAGGGGGTGCAAAGGTTCTGATGCAATGAAAAGGCCATTTTTGTAATCAAAAATTGGAGTTTCCTCTCGCCATAAGTTGCCCGGATAAAAACCCAAATAACGGGTCAATTGAGCCAAAAAAATAAGATGAAAGTTAGCAACACCGCTTTGCATAACATCGAGGAGCTGAATTGATGTTTCAAGGAAATTAAACATTGTTGGGTTGGGTTCCTCCTCGCGAATAGTTCGGTAAACTACCTCGCCAACAAAAAGGGCTATTGCCCTTTTAATGGGATCAAAGGGCAATTCGTTAAAAGCAACAGCTACTGAAACCTCTTTCAGCTTACAAAGTGTTTGATGCCCTTTATAGTAATAAACAAGGTTAACAATTGTAAGGGGCTGAAAAAAAATGGCTTTGCTTGACGATTTCTGCTTGCCAAAAGCACCATGAACCATAATGGAAAGCCTTCCGTGCAACTCGGAGTATACATAAGCAATTAAGCTATTGTCTCCATATCGCACAGTATGTAGGGCTATTGCTTTGGTTTTGTGGAGCATTTATTGGTAATTAAAGTTATTTTCTTTGTTGATTAATAACCCATTTTGCATCTAAAACCAACATCGTATCGAGTGGAATTGAATTCTGAATCGCTTTTAACTTTACTAAGCTCATCCAATTTTCATCCTTTTTAATTCTATTGATAATATCTAAAACTCCTATTTCTTTTTTCACTTTACAAACAAAGATTGTGTCAATACATCTGTTTGATAGCGTCCATGCAGGTTTATGAACGTATGAGTTATACATACTTGCAAAGTTCTTTCCTGAGAAAAAAGTTAAAATTGTAGGCTCTTCAGTAATAAAATCGATCGTATCAAGGTATATGTCGTCACTAATTGCTTGCCGAGAAGTATTCTTTGGAAAAACAATAACTTCTCCATTCCTTAGCTTAACATCATCTCCTTTAGAATATATAGCCATTTCATGCTTATTTGAATACCACTGCCAGCCCCAATGTCCTACAGACCATACTGTTCTTTTATCAACATTTATTTTATTTGCTGATTTCCTGTAAAAATCAGCAGAAACCCAATCTGAAACACCTAGTACAAGTCCTAAAAAAATTGAGGTTGCTATAGTTAAATTTATTAATTGCTTATCGGCTCTTTCGATTAACTCATCGCTTAAGATTATTACAAAAGGTATCACAAGAAGCACATGACGAGTAGCATTAAAGGGAGCAAAACGAATAATAAACAATGAAATTCCTCCAATAAAAAGAAAGATTATAAACCTATCTGTTTTAAAAAAGGAGTATTGATTAATCGAAAAAGATTTCAATAAATTGTAAAAGATAATTGCAGTTAGAGCAAAACCAATGAACATAAATATATAATCAATTGTCAATGCGAACAGCTGCTCACGAATAAACTGATTATAAACTAAGACCGATGATATTATAAAAAGAGTTATACCCAAAAAGAGTAAAAATTTAGTAGCTTTCTTTGGGAAAACTGAATA
>JBPXJX010000291.1:0-1631 GCA_051715525.1 Bacteroidales bacterium | reverse complement strand
GCGGCGAGATTCCTCTCTGCCCATACGATAGCTGTAGGTTAATCGCTTTAAACCTATATAGCTATGTTGAGAATCCTTTTACTGCTGAGGCTCGTTTCAACTTCGACCTATTTAAAAAGCACGTAATTGCTTCGCAGCGCATTATGGACGATATTATCGACCTTGAACTTGAGAAGATTGACGCTATCCAAGGCAAAATTGATTCTGATCCTGAGGACGAAGAGGTTAAACAGGTTGAGCGTAACCTATGGCGTAAAATCCGTCAAAAAGCTGTTGAAGGTCGTCGTACTGGTATTGGTATTACCGCCGAAGGCGATATGCTTGCAGCATTAAACCTACGCTACGGATCTGATAACGCTATCGATTTTGCAGTTGAAGTTCACAAAACTCTAGCAATTGAGGCTTACCGTTCATCGGTATACCTTGCAAAAGAGCGTGGCCCATTCCCAATTTTCGATCCACAACGCGAGAAAAACAACCCGTTCATCAATCGTCTTAAAAATGAGGATGAAACCCTTTATAGCGATATGATTAAGTATGGTCGTAGAAACATTGCCCTACTTACCATCGCACCAACAGGAACAACCAGCTTGATGACCCAAACCACTTCGGGTATTGAGCCTGTTTTCCTACCAGTTTACAAGCGTCGTCGTAAGGTTAACCCTAACGATAAAGACGTTAAGATCTCCTTTACCGATGAGGTTGGCGATCATTGGGAAGAGTTTAACGTGTTCCACCACATGTTCCTTAAATGGCTTGAGGTTAATGGCTATAATGTAGAGGAAGTAAAAACTTACGTTCAGGAGCAGATTGATGAACTGGTTGCAAAATCGCCATACTACAAAGCAACCTCTAACGATGTTGACTGGGTAAGCAAGGTGAAGATGCAAGGATTAATCCAAAAATGGGTTGACCATTCAATTAGCGTTACCGTTAACCTTCCTTCTGATGCAACAGAGGAGATGGTTGCAAAGGTTTACCAAACAGCATGGGAGAGTGGTTGTAAGGGTTGTACTGTTTACCGCGATGGCTCACGCGATGGCGTACTTGTATCAACAAACGATAAAGGGAAATCAAAAGATTCTGATAATGAATCAGCATTTCCAACTAAACGCCCTGATGTTCTTGAATGCGACATTATTCGTTTCAAAAACAACCACGAGAGCTGGATTACCTTTGTAGGTCTTTACAATAATCGCCCATACGAGATATTTACTGGTATTTCTGAGGATGATGTACTTCCTATACCAAAACTCGTTACAAAGGGTAAAATCATCAAGATTAAGGATGAGAACGGTAGCCGTTACGACTTCCAATACGTTGATAAATTTGGATATACCAATACGCTAGGTGGCTTATCGCACATGTTCAACAAAGAGTTTTGGAACTATGCCAAACTAATCTCAGGTGTATTAAGGAATGGTATGCCAATCACTGATGTGGTTAACCTTGTATCATCGCTCCGCCTCGATAGCGAAACTATTAATACTTGGAAAGCTGGCGTTGAGAGAGCACTTCGTAAATACATTCCAGATGGAACTAAAGCAAAAGAAGGTAAGAAATGTACCTCATGCGGTTCGAACTCGTTGGTTTACCAAGAAGGTTGCCTAATCTGTAAAAACTGTGGACAA
>JBPXJX010000290.1:0-2824 GCA_051715525.1 Bacteroidales bacterium | reverse complement strand
TACATAAGGCAAAACATAGGCTCTATTTATTGATACTTTTGATGAGTCCACTAAATCATCAACTCTACTGCTCATCTCATAACCTGCACCAGCCGATAATCTCGATTTGTTTTTATAATATTTAAATTCTAGTTCAGGTTTTACCCATTGGAAGTTACTGTTAAGCCTTGGGCTTACAGAGTCGATAAGTGTTATTAGGCTTAAATCCTCAGCCTGCTTGCGGTTTAGTATTTCGCCTTTTACTCCTGCAAAAACCGATGGCTCGATGTACAAACCCTTTCCAATTCTACGAAGCGAAGTGGCTTTTGCTGAGTACTGCAGATAATCGTTTTGATTTTTATAATACTGCTCACTAACAACACCGATCGGATTTGGGTTGATCTGGGTCGAGTTATTCCATTCGCTTTTTTTTACGTTGTGAAAGTATTGAAAATTGCTGCTAACCTTTACCATCTTCCAATTACTTCTGATTTTCCTAAGCCACGATGCATCAGCATTAACCTTAATCTGACTGGAGTTGCTGCTTGTGTTGTTGTTCAGTTGATTAACTGGCAAACCATCCATTGCGCTTTGAGTAGCAGAAAACGATCTTGAATTGTCATTCGTCATGGCTACAATCCCATTAACCATGAAAAACTGAACGCTATCAGATTTATTTCTCCAACCAAAGTTAATTAAATGATTCTGGTTATACCCTGTTCCATTCTCCAACGAGTTTTGCTCGTAGGTATTGCTATTGCTGAAGTTACGAGAGTAAACCGATTGGGTAAGTGCTTTGTTAGTGCCATTTCCCATGTAGCTGAAATTTACTCGGTTATTCTTCTTAATCTCGTAAGAATAGTTCAATCCTCCTGCGCCCGAAGTAACATTACCAGTAATTGGCTGCCCAAAATCTACAGGAATACTGTTATCGTCGCTGCTAATTGTTATTTTTGCTGAGCCACCGCCCATCATATTTCTTATTCCACCATTAAACTCGATATAATCTTGAAAAGAAAAACCGGGACGGTTTACGTTATTGAGCATCCCTAGCACTGCAAACTGATGCTTATCTGTGAACCTGTAAATCTTTGCATTGCCTTGATAGTAGTCATTAACTCCACCCCCAGCTTTCACATCACCAAAAACGGCTTGCTTTTTATCATCTTTTAGCACAAAGTTGATGGTTTTATTGTACTCATTATCATCGAGACCAATAAGTTCGGATTCATCTGATTTTTTATTGTATACCTGCACTTTGTTTATAGCATCAGCAGGAAGGTTTTTGGTAGCAACCTTAGTGTCGGAGCCAAAAAACTCCTTGCCATCAACAAGTACCTTCTTTACATCTTCGCCCATCGCTTTTACATTCCCTGCTCTATCAACTTCAACGCCGGGGAGTTTTTTTAGAAGATCTTCAGCTACACCATCGGTTTTAACCTTAAATGCGCCAGCATTGTATTCTACAGTATCCTTTTTAATTAGCATTGGAATTCGCTCCCCGGTAACCTTTACCTCATCAATATTTAATGAGTAGGATTGAAGAACTATTGCCCCAAAGTTCTCACCTTCGGTTAAGGGAATTGAAACAGCTTTGTAAAAGGTTTTAAATCCCAGAAAAGCCGTTTGCATGAGGTAATTTCCCGAAGGTATTTTCGAAATCTCGAATTGTCCCAGAGAATTGGTAATTCCAAAATACGAAAGGGTTGAATCGGATGGGTTTAACAATGCAATCGTAGCGAATTGTAAGGGATTACCTTGGGTATCTATTACTTCGCCTTTGATTACATTCTGTGCTAATAGGCTAAAGGGAAACAGAAAGGCTAATATTGCTATAATATTTTTCATCTTTATTGAATAGATTTAAAATCAATGATTTATTTTACATCGTTCTAATAATCACTGTTGCACCACCATCACCGGGTTTGCCACCGTTCATCTCTTTTGTTTTCTCGTCAACAATTTTGCGGAACTCTTTTTTACTTACTTTCTTTCCCTCTTTTGGTTTTGCGATTAATGAGGCATCAATCTCTTTAAAATTAACCACCTGTGCGGTGTAAGTAGTTTTACCGTTATCGATATCCATTGCTAAAATCAAGCCAGGAAGACCAACAAATCCATCGGGTCCTGTCGATACAGGTATTGCAGGCGCAAACCAAGCAATAGTTTTCTTTTTAGCACCAACCAATTCGGCTTCCATACAACCATATTCAAGTATTGTTTTCTGATTTCCAGTAAGTTTCCATTGTACAGTATCAGTTTTTGCTTCAACAAGGAATGTACGCGACATAAACTCCCTTTGTTCAAAGTTGGTCTTATTTTTAAGGTCGCAGAAAATTATCTCGTTGGGTTCTGTCATTTTAATTGTCACGTTTGCACCACCTGCCGATTCTTGCATTACCTCATCAACCTGCTCTTGATCAAATTTTTGGTAAATGGATGCCTCAGCATTAAAAAGTAGTTCTTTCTTGCTTTTTCGTTCTTTTGGTATCATGTTTTGGAACTGTGCTGCATCGCCTTGAATTTTAAGATCAAATTTTCGAACTGTTTCGTAGATAATTTGCCCTTTTGTATTATCGGTCTGTGCATTTAAGCCGGTTGCAAGGCATAGTGCAAGGAATAGGGTAGTAAATTTTTTCATGATGTTATTTTTAATGTGAATAATTATTGGTTTTCTATCAACCTAAACATGCATCAAAATTAGACTCTGAAAGGGTATGAGGAGGTTAACCCAATCCCAATTATATGCATCTTTTCGTGGATCGCGTTCAAGGTATCCATGTCGAACAGGCCGCGACCGATGCCGGACTGGTTGGTGGCAATGATCACCCGATAGCCGGCCTGG
>JBPXJX010000289.1:0-1385 GCA_051715525.1 Bacteroidales bacterium | reverse complement strand
GATATTGGAGTGGTTGCACTTACAGGATGGCTTGTACTTCGACAACTAAAGAAACTTAATGTTGACCCAATAGCAACAGAGTTTAAGAAAGTTTACCGGAAAGCCAAACCTGTTGATACCGAAAAATGGCTCGAAGCCATTAACCTTGAGCATACAACCATGATTAAGGCTAGGATGATGGCTGAAAACCTTAAACTAAACATGAAGATTGGTGATGTAGAGTATCAAGGCGATAAAACTAAAGCCATTTTCTATTACATAGCCGATGAGCGTGTCGATTTTAGAGAATTGATAAAGATTCTTGCTGAGGAGTTCAAGATTCGTGTCGAGATGCGTCAGATTGGAGCTCGTCAGGAAGCAGGCCGAATTGGTGGGATCGGATCTTGTGGGCGCGAGCTCTGCTGTTCAACTTGGGTAACCAATTTTGTATCAGTTACAACCAACTCTGCTCGGTTACAAGAAATTTCTTTAAACCCACAGAAACTAGCCGGGCAGTGTAGCAAACTGAAATGCTGCTTAAACTATGAGCTAGATTGCTATGTGGACGCTCGAAAAGGTTTCCCCGATACAAATATTCCTCTTGAAACGAAGGATGCAACATATTACCATTTCAAAACCGACATATTTAACAAAATTATGTGGTTTAGCTCCGATCAAAACTTCCCTGCTAACGTTACAGCAGTGCCTGTTGATAGGGTGTTAGAGATAATACAGTTGAATAAGCAGGGTAAAAGGGTTGATAAATTAGCAGAGGTTAATTTCGATAAGAAGATTGAAGCAGTTAGCATGGGTTATCATGGAGTTATCGAGGAGGAGAGCCTAACCCGTTTTGATGAGAATTCTCAGCATCAACATAAGAAAAAGCATAAAAAGCACAAGTTCCGTAAGCCAAATAACAATGCCCAACAGTAAACTAATTACTCTTCTAATTGTATTCATTGCTTTTACTTCGTGTGATAGGAATGGTGTATATGAAGAAAATATTGATAGTTCAAAAAATATTTGGGCTAAAAGCGATATTGCAACGCTTGTTGCGCCTATTAACGATACTCTATCGCCTCATAATATAATGTTAAATATAAGAAATACAACCGATTACCCTAATAGTAATCTGTTCCTTTTTATCGCCATTACATCTCCAGCAGGAGTAACTCAGCTCGATACTGTTGAGTGCTTTCTTGCCGATGACCAAGGGAAATGGCTTGGAAAAGGTTTTGGGTTTATTCGCGATAACCAAGTCCCATTCAAAAGAAATGTTCGTTTCCCAATAAAAGGCGACTATAAATTTGAGATTAAGCAAGCCATGCGCACCGATAGCCTTGTTGGTATTGCTTCGGTTGGGATTAGAATTGAAAAGAGCAAAAGGTAAAAACTATCCAGAAGAT
>JBPXJX010000288.1:0-7621 GCA_051715525.1 Bacteroidales bacterium | reverse complement strand
GCTCCTGTTAAGCTGATTGTCTCAAAGAACGGGATTGTTTGGGCTGCAGGAAGCCACCAGAGTACTGCTGCTATTGCCTATTTTGATGGTGTAAAGTGGCGAAGAAAATTATTCCCTCAGCTATCATGGGGAATTGATTATAGGGCTATTTATGAGTCAACCGATGGCTCAATTTGGCTTGGTGCTAGCGTTGACGCCATTGATCAGAAAGGCCATCAATCGGGTGTTATTAGGCTTAATTTTGATGCTCAAGGCAAACTAGTTTACACTCACTATAAGGATGAGAATGGAATCAGTCAGGATAATGCTTATGGATTAGGTCAGTCAAGGGATGGCGCTATGTGGATGGGTGGAACTCAACTTTTAAAGTTCGATGGTAAAGTTTGGAGTAACCTTGAGCAGCCCGAATATCTTAAATACTTTGTAAACTACGTTTTCAGTAAACCCAATCAGAATTTGTGGGTTGGTTCAAGGTTTTATGGGTTATTCTCATTCGATGGTAGCTCGTGGAATCAATTTAATACCGAAAATGGCTTATCGAGCAATTCGATTATAAGCATCTACGCTCAGAATGATTCAACGGTGTGGGTTGCTACCGATAACGACATCTGTCGTTTCGATGGAAAAACTTGGACCAAAGAGGTATTTCCACCTCAGCTATTCCTTACTCGAGAGGGTGGTGAGGTTGTTCAGTCCGATGATGGTGCAATTTGGATTAACAAATCGTTGAGGGAATGGAAGCGTAGAGCTTTTACATTCAATTCGGCACCGCATTTTGCCTATGAGAATTTTAGAACTGTTTGGTACAACCCCGATAGAATGGCTCCAAAAACTAGAATTCTAGTTTACACAAAAGAGGTGGAGCATTCAGGCAATACTGTAATTAGCTGGGCAGGAAAAGATTACATGGAGGATACACCTTCCGATAAATTGGTTTATTCCTACAGAATTAATCAAGGCCCATGGTCACTTTTCGATAATCAGAATTATAAAACTTTTACAAAGCTACCCGATGGCAGTTATACCTTCGAAGTCAGGGCGCGAGACTTAGATTTTAATATCGATCAATCACCCGCAAAAATCACATTTATTGTTTTACCGGCTGTGTGGAAGCGAACTTGGTTTATAATGCTTATAATTACGTTCTTATGTGCCATTGCATACTACGAAATACAAAGCTACCGAAGGAATAGCAAATTAAATAAATTGAATGTATCCTTAAACGAGATTAATAGGGAATTAATTCAGCAGAAAGAGGAGATTATTGCTAAGAATGAGGAGATTGTGAGCCATCAGGAGCATATTCTTTATCAGAAAGAGCAGCTAGAATCGTCGAATAATCTTTTAGAGCAACAAAACGTTGAGATTAAGCAGCAGCGAGATCAACTTGAAGTGATGCTTCAACGAATAGAGGAGCTTTCGCAGGCAAAGTTGAGCTTTTTTACTAATATCTCTCATGAGTTTAGAACTCCATTGACCCTAATTCTTGGACCAATGGATCGGTTACTTTCAGGAAAAGTGAATGATGATGTTGAGCGCTCTAACCTTTACGGAGTGGTTTATAGGAGTGCAAATCGTCTTTTACGGTTAATCAACCAAGTGCTTGAGTTTAGAAAACTAGAAACAGGGGCTGTTGATTTTAACCCTCGCACTGCAGATATAGTGCCTTTTGTTCGGGAGGTAGTTAACCTTTTCGGAGGATTAGCAATTCAGCGTAGAATTGACCTTTCATTTGTTTCGGAGTTAAAATCGATAAATACGGCATTTGATCACGATAAAATTGAAAATATTGTATTTAACCTGCTTTCAAATGCTTTTAAGTTTACTTCGGAGTTTGGTAGCATTACAGTAGAACTTTTCGAGGTACGAATTCCTAATGAGTCACCATTGAAAGGCGATAGGGATTTTATTCAGATAAATGTAACCGATACAGGCAAAGGAATTGCGTTTGAGCATCAAACTAGAATATTTGAGCGCTTTTATCAGGTTAAAGAGCATTCTCAGCCATCTGGAACGGGCATTGGATTGGCCTATATTAAAGATTTGGTTGAGATTCATGGCGGAAAGGTTTCTGTTAGGAGTGAGGTTGGAAAAGGAAGTTCCTTTATGGTGTTGATTCCTAAATTATCTCAACAGGATGAAAAGGTCGATAAATTGCCCGATTCATATACGTCGAAAATGCATTTTGCTAGCAATATTAAACCGGCAATAAAGGCCGTAAGCGATAATGTTGATTATGTGACCTCTTCCATTGAAGAGTCATTTAAAAGCGATGAACTTTACGCTTGCGATAAAGTTCTAATCGTTGAGGACGATCTTGAGTTGATGGATTATCTGAAAACAAATCTTTCACAATTTCAATGTATTACAGCGCAAAATGGTAAAGAGGCGCTTGAAAAGGCAAAGGTTTTTCAACCCGATTTAATCATTAGCGATGTTATGATGCCCGAAATGGATGGCATAGAGCTTTGTCAGCTAATAAAGACAGGGTTAATAACAAGTCATATACCTATTATTCTACTAACCGCCAGAACTTTAGTTGAGAATAAGATTGAAGGGCTTGAATCAGGTGCAGATGATTATATCGAGAAACCTTTCAATATTCAGCTATTACAGATTAGGATAAGGAACCTTATCGAATCGAGGAAGAGGCTGCGTGAACTCTTTAGACGCGAGGTGATTATTGAGCCATCGAAGGTTACAGTAACATCTTCGGACGAGAAATTGTTAAGGGGTGTGATGGAGATGATCGACAAAAATATTGCAGAGACTAACTTTAATATCGAGGATTTGTGCAGAAATTTCTATCTAAGTCGTTCGCATTTTAGCCGAAAAATAAAACAGATAACCAGCTACTCACCCAAAGAGCTAGTTAATTCATACCGATTGAAGAGGGCTGCACAGCTGATATTGGATAAGAAGATTACCATTGCCGAGATTTCGTATATGGTTGGATTTGAGCATCCAAATTCTTTGAGCCGCGCATTCAGAAAGCAATACGGCGTAAGTCCTACGGAATATCTGAGCAAAAATGTTTAGAGGCTAGATTAAACCTCTTGTTTTAAGCCACTTGATTAATGTATCAGGCCACGAAGCCTCGCTAGTCTTTCTATCAGTGGCTAAACCATATCCATGACCACCCTTTTCATAAACATGAAGTTCCGCAGGAATATTGTTCTTAATCAGTGCTTGGTAATATCTGATGCTGTTCTCTGCAGGAACAGATTTATCGTCTTGAGAATGTACGATAAAAGCTGGTGGCGTTTGATCGTTTACATTTAGTTCGTTTGAGGATTTATTGATCATTTCCTGCGATGGGTTTTCTCCTAACAAGTTCTTCCTTGATAATTGATGTGTAAAGTCTTGCATTGAGAGGACACCGTAAATCAGAATCGAAAAATCGGGCTTAGCACTTGTTGTATCTATTTGATTGTATGTTTTTTCGTTATACAAAGTTGATGCATTGCCCGCCAAATGTCCACCAGCAGAAAAACCCATAACACCAATCTTATTTGGGTTGAGGTTCCATTCTTCTGCATGACGACGAACTATGCGAATTGCCTCCTGAACATCTTGTAAGGGTCCTATGGATTTGTTTTCCATTATTTTATCAGAAGGTAACCGATATTTAAGAACTATGCCAGTTATACCAAAGCTGTTAAGCCATTTAGCAACATCCCAACCTTCGTGGTCTGTTGCCAAACGACCATATGCCCCTCCAGGGCATATAATTATAGCTGTTCCAGTTTGAATCTTACTATTTGGGCGGTATACAAGTATTTCGGGGTTTGTTACATTTGATATTCTTGGACGGTTTTTATCATTGTAAATTGTGGTTTCTTTATAAGAACTATCAACCTTTGAGTTTGGGACTCCATTAGGCCAAATAGGTATTCTCACATCCTGAGCAGATATGTTTATTGTTAGCAATGAGAGTACTGAAAGAATAGCCCATTTCATAGGTTAGATTGTTAATTTACAATGCTATTGAGATAAACCTCCAAGTTAGTATAATCCTGATTTAGTGTAAATTTTGAGCTATCACCAGCATCGTTAGCATTGAGGCCATTCCTATTTTCCCACTCATCGGGCATGCCATCATGATCCGAATCGAGTGGGGGAGTTGTTGATATCAAAGTTGGCCATCCACCAACATCATTTTGCGAATCAATTATCCCCGATTTCTTTCCCCACGAGCCACCATAGGTAGCAGTGCCTGTTCGAACCTCATTTTTGATCCTTGAGTCAATTGCATCGACTTTTGGCTTAATGCAGCCAGCGTTAAGTAGTACCGATTCGTAAGCCTCCTGTGCGCTTTGGGTTTTATCTATAATAAACTCAAAGGCATTGTTCGCTTTTATATTGTTTTTAGTTTCATCGTTAACACGTTGAACACCAAACTTCCAGTTATCATTCGTAACATCAACATTGCCATCCATGTAGTTTCCATTTACATACCAGGTGCTATAGCCATAATTCTTCATCGAAAATGGCTCTAGAATTCGATAGTGAATCTCATTCTTTTTTGTAGCTGGACCAGGCTTGTAGTAGTTGTTAACCATGTTAATCTTGGCCTTGGCTCCATCTTTATCGCTTGGATCGCCACCATATGAGCTGTTGAATCCCCAATTGTAAATTATGTTATTCCTAAAGTCTACCTGCTCGTTCCAATTTGCATAATATCTTGCGCCATTAAATCTAGGGTTTCGGCTAGTGTGATGTGCAAATAGGTTGTGATGAAATGATGCTTTATCGCCACCCCAAATGCCTCCATAGCCATGCTCGCCTTTTACATGCGATGATTTATTCATACTTTCCGAAATAATACACCATTGCATTGTGAAGTTATGGTTTTTGTAGCACGAGGCTGTTTCGTCAACTGACCAGCTGAATGAGCAATGGTCAATAATTACTTTATTTGAGTTGGTAACTGTAAATGCATCGTTCTGAGTCTTTTTTAAATCACCCAATCGGCATCTGATGAACCTTACAATAACATTATCAGCATTAATTACAAGAGGATAGTTTGCAATTGCAATTCCGTCGCCGGGTGCTGTTTGCCCTGCAATTGTTAGATCGCCGTTTTTAACTTGCAGTTCGCTTTCCAGAAAAATAGTTCCAGATAATTTAAAGACTACAATTCTACTGCCGCTCTCAGTGAGTGCTGCTCTTAGGCTACCTTCGCCTTTATCGTTGAGGTTTGTAACTTCAATAACTTTGCCACCGCGACCACCCGAAGCAAATTTTCCGAACCCATCTGCACCTGGAAATGCAATAGGTTGAGAAAAAAGAATACATGAAGGAAATGCAACAAAAGCAACCATTATGGCTTTAAGAAACTGAGTATTCATTATGCGACCCTTAATTTTTAACATCGTTTTTTCTATTTATTATTTTAAACCTCTCGGTACCCGCCCACTTTACAATATCTGGTAGGTCGTAATATTTTAATACCGAATGTATTACATGTGTGTATGCATCTTTTGTAAGCGGATTTTCAAGCAACTCGAAGTAAGATTTGATGGAACCCTCGATATTTATTGTCTTTATTGATTTTTCAAATAACCCAGCATACATTGCAATTGGACCGTAAGAACCTTTTGCGTTTATAGCTATTGAGCGTTTACTATCCTTTAGATCAGCATTGAAATATTGAATAATTGCAATAAGATCGCCAACTCGTTGACCTGTTAAGGTTTTTCCTATATGCAAACTTATCATGGCATTTCGGTATTCCTTGTTCCAATATTTTGGGTCATTCTGTTCCGATTTATCGAATGTTTCACCCATTCCTCGGAGATCAGGTATTACAACAATTTTGCCAGTTTTGATCAAGTTCAAAACTATTTCTGATGCAGCAACCTTATCCTTTCCATCTTCGTTCAGTATTATCTCAATATCAGCATGTTGATTGCTTTGTTTAGGATAATATACCAAGCAAGGAATTGGAATCTCGTTCTTGGGTCGAATTATTAACTTTTGAAAAGTAAAAAATTCGAATTCTTTTGATTGAATAATTTCTGACGAAAGAACTATTTTCTCATTTGTATATCCAATCAATTGACTGATTTTATCAATTCTTGTTTGCTCGTTCAAGCGAGCAAAGGAATCCCTATTGGCCGCTAGCCTATTTGCCAACTCAAGGTTTAAGCCTTGAATTGTTTTCTCATCTTTATATGAATTAACTACCTGCCCTGTAGCAGTACATTTAAGCAGATTTTCATACAACACTTCCGATTCTTGCTCAATTACCATTGAGTTGTCGTTGTACAAGAATGATCTGAAAAAAGTAACGGCTTCTTCACGCTTATGTTTTGAAATCCCATGACCATCGTCCCACGAAAAGAGTTTGAAGTTGCTAGGCTTATTGTATAGCGAGTAAACCTGCTTTAAGTCTTTTTCAACCTGTTTCACACCATTGAAATCAACAAAATCGAATTTACCAGCAAGGATAAGTAAAGGTTTAGGTGCTGATGCAATCAGGAAATCTTCGATTTCTAGCATTACCCTACCTTCGAAAGGAATATGTTGACATCCATCGCTGGCACCAAATAGTTCAAGGTTTCTCTCGCGAATAGCCACATAGCTGCATGGTGCAGCAATTTTAATCCGTTCGTCGAAGGCAATAAGATAGGTTGTTTGTGTTCCACCACCAGAGTTTCCAATGCAACCAATCCTGTTTTTATCGACCTCGGGTCGAGATTCTAAATAATCGATAGAACGAATGTTATCCCAAAGTTCGTAAGCTGCCACGCTTGTCCCAACAAGGTTTGCGCCAGCATTTAGCAGTGTGTGCTCGGTTGTACCTCCTCTTGTGGCGGGTTTCCCTAGGCTATCTACGATTTGGTAGCGTTCCCCTTGTGATATAGGATCTATCATCATCACAACAAAGCCATTTTTTACGAATAGCTGTGCAGTTTTCTGATACGATTCTGTTGCTTTTGCTGTAGATTCATGTCCACACAGAAATATCACAGCAGGATAGACCCCTTTCTTACTTGTTAAATAGAGGTTTGCAGTTACATGGTAATTTGGTGAACTTTCAAAAACAATTTTCTCAATATGATACTCTTTTTCGCTAATAACCCCTTGCGTTGACGCATTCAGTGGGGTTTTTGATGGTAATTTACCTAGTATTGATAAATATCTTTTTCTACATGCAATTCGGTACTTTTCAATCTCTTCTTTTGATGTAAGTGCTTTCTTCAATAATGAATCTCTAAGCGAGTATTGTTGATGAACCTGTTGGATTAGCCATGTGTTTAGTGAACTATAACCTTTCCAAGGTAAAACGTTGTAATTATCCTGTGCTTTAGCACAAAATAATTGCAATGCAACAATTAACACCGCTAGATATTTTTTAAAACCCATCGGATGAATTTTGGTTTAAGTTACTCTTTTTCAATTCTAAACCAATCGAAATCGGCATAACCACCATCGTTTATAAAGAATTCTCTTGTGCAGAAAATCCCAACTTTTGCACCAATCCAAGTGCCTTCTTTCGCCTTAAAAGATGCTCCAATTTGTTTGTAATCGCTACCTGTAAGGCTGTAATAGAATGTATACTCTCCTGGATACTTAACTTTTACTTTGAGAAATACTGGTTGAGTTAAGTTTGTAA